>CAXSER010000461.1:0-2440 GCA_964236315.1 uncultured Acetobacteraceae bacterium
GTCACCTTGGTCTCGGCGACCTCGTAGGTGAACACGCCGCAGACGCCGACGCCGCGGCGGTGGACGTGCAGCATGATGCGCGTCGCCTCCTCGCGGGTCTTCTGGAAGAAGCGCTCCAGCACGTGCACGACGAACTCCATCGGCGTGTAGTCGTCGTTGAGCATCAGGACCTTGTACATGGCCGGCTTGCGGGTCTTCGGCCGTGCCTTGACCACCACGCCGGTGTTCGGGCCCTCGCCGCCGCGCTGCTTGTCGTTGTCGCTCATTGTCCGCCCATCCCCAGGCCCGAGGGTGCGAACCACGTCCGCGTGCCGCCGCAGCCGGCGAGCCCCCCACGCAGTACTGCAAGGTCCGAGCATATCGGAAGCCGCGCCGCAGGGAAAAGGCCCGCTGCCTCCGACCCGGGACAGGGGCCCGGAAACGGCAAGGGGGCCCGGACCACCGGCCCGGACCCCCTTGCGCCGCGCCTGGACGGCGAGGTCAGCCGCGCCCGGACGGCAAGATCAGCCGCGCGAGGCGGAGACCATCTCCATCGCGGCGCCGACGCGCGCGGTGAGCGGGGCGTTGGCCTGCTCGGCGAGCTTCATCGAGGTCTCGGTGAGGCGGGTGGACTCGGCCATCGCCTTCTCCATCGCCGTGCGCGCCGCGGTGGTCTGCAGCGCGACCGCGTCCTGCAGGGTGCGGATCGCGGTCAGCGAGCGCATCATCGAGACGCTGTCCTGGAACGAGGCCTGCGCCGTCGCGGTGATCTGGCGCGACAGGTCCTGCAGGCCGCTGGCCCAGATCTGGCCGGACTTCATCATCGCCTCGACGTTGCCCTGGCTGAAGGCGAGGATCTGCTCCGCGTGCTTCATCGCCTGCTCCATGCCGGCCTTGCCCTGGCCCATCGCCTGCTCCATGCCGGCCCGGACCTGGGACTGTGCCTGCCCCTGCGCCTCGGACTGGGCGCCGCCGATCGCCGCGGCCGCGCTGGCGGTCGCCTCGCGCGCGCCGGACGCCACGCTCTCGAAGCCGTGCGACACCTGGCGCACGCTCTCGCGGGCCACGTCCTGCACCACGGCCAGACCGTCGATCGTCGCCTTCTTGCCACTCATCGCTGCATCTCCTGCCGGCGCTGCCGCGTTGCGGGCGCCTGATTGTTCTTGCTCGTGGGGCGCATCTGCCACCGGCGACCCTTCCCCTTGCTGCACCGCAGCAATCATGGGTGTATGCGCGGTCGTTGCGGAGGTCAACAGGAATTGTGCACTGCACAATGCGTCTCGCCGCGCGGGACGACGCACCGCGCGATACAACTGCGGCCGTCAAGGTTCTGTTCATACAGGTAAATATCGCTCAACACGCTGGACACGGCGTGGTGCGGGACGATACGGTCCGCGACAGGCTCAGGGGATTGATGCGGATGGTCGCTCGTTTTCACCGCAGCGCGGCCGCCTCCGGCCGCACCCGCCCCGTGGCGCGGGCGATGCTGGCGGTGCTCTGCTCGCTGCTGGCGCTCGCCGCCCGGCCCGCCGCCGCCCAGGTCTGGTCGGAGCGCTACTCCTCGCTGGTGATCGACGCCGGCAGCGGCAACATCCTCGAGCAGGTCAACGCCGACGAGCCGCGCTACCCCGCCAGCCTGACCAAGCTGATGACGCTCTACATGGCGTTCGAGGCGCTGCGCGACCACCGCATCGGGCCCGACGAGGTGGTGCCGGTGTCGTGGCACGCCGCCTCGCAGACCCCGGTCAAGCTCGGGCTGGTGCCGGCCACCACCATCACCGTCGAGCAGGCGATGCTGGCCATGGTCACCCTGTCGGCCAACGACGCCGCCTGCGCGCTCGGCGAGCTGCTCGGCGGCGACGAGGAACGCTTCGCCCAGATGATGACCCTGCGCGCCAGGGCGCTCGGCATGACGCGCACCACCTTCCGCAACGCCTCCGGCCTGCCCGACCCCGAGCAGGTCAGCACCGCGCACGACCTCGCGATCCTCGCCCGCCACCTGGTGCAGGACTTCCCCGACGACTACGCGCTGTTCAGCACGCCCTCCTTCGTGTTCCACGGCCGCGAGATCCTCAACCACGACACCATGCTGCGCACCTACCCCGGCGCCGACGGCCTCAAGACCGGCTACACCGAGCTCTCCGGCCACAACCTCGTCACCTCCGCGGTGCGCGGCGGCGTGCGGCTGATCGGCGTGGTGCTCGGCATGCGCGCCAACGGCGAACGCGACGTGCACATGACCTCCCTGCTCGACGACGGCTTCGAGCGCATGGACGTGCCGGTGATGCGGCGCCTCCCCTCGCGCATCCGCGTGCCGACGCTGGTCGCCGCCGCCGACGCCGCGTCGCTGCCGCTGCGCCCGGCGCCGGTGCCGTTCCGCTACGCGATGCGCGGGGAGCCGCGGCTGCGTGCCCGCCACGTCATGGCGGAGCGCGCCTCCGGCTTCGCGCCGCCGCGGCAG
>CAXSER010000462.1:0-2424 GCA_964236315.1 uncultured Acetobacteraceae bacterium
GACGGCCTCTCCGTCGTCGCCCCCGGCCACGAATCCACGCCTCCGCCGCCCCCCGCCACCCTGCGCGACACCTGGAACTACGCCCTCGCCCCCGACCCCCGCTTCGCCTGGCACGGCGCCGCCGCCGCCGCCGGCGTGGTGCTCTGGGCCCACGGCCGCACGTCCGGCCAGGACAGCCGCGGCATCCAGCCGCCCCCCTTCCTCCGCCCCTTCAGCAACGCCGGCTTCGACGTGGTCCGCCTCGACCGCGAGCCCTTCGCCGACGACCGCGACCGCGCGAGCGCCTGGCTGCACGACAGCCTCGCCCTGCTCCGCCGCCTCGGCTACCGGCGGATCGTCGCCGCCGGCCAGTCCCGCGGCGCCTGGAACGCCCTGCAGTCCCTCGACACCCCGAACCTGGCCGACGCCGTGATCGCCCTCTCCCCCGCCGCCCAGGGCAGCGGCGCCGGCACCAACCTCGGCTCCCAGGACGACGAGCTGCGCCGCCTCGCCCGCGCCGCCGCCGCCTCCGCGACCCGCCTCGCCGTCGCCCAGTTCGCCGACGACCCCTTCGCCGCCGACGAGGACGACCGCGCCCGCCGCCTGCTCGCCCTGCGCCCCACGCTGGGCGCCGTCCTCCTGATCGACCGCCCCCCCGGCCTGCACGGCCATGGCGCCGCCCTCGACCCGGAGTTCGCCGCCCGCTTCGGCGCCTGCCTGCTCCGCTTCGCCACCGCCCCCGACCCCCCGGCCGCCTGCCCATAGGAAGCAAGGCCGGGCTCCGCCCGAACCCGCAAAGGGCCGTGAGGCCCTTTGATCCCTCGACCAGGAAAAGCCCAGGCACCGCCCCGCGCACCCGCCCGGCCTCGCCTCGCGTGCGCCTCCTCACCGCCCACGCGCGAACCCCTTGACCAGACCGTTCCGGCCCGAAATCACCCCCTGGCCCCTGCCCAGAAAACAGGCACCACGCCCGGCCGCACCCCAGAAGCGTCCTGTCCCGCAGGACGCCGCCACGAAAAAGCCATCGAATGTCACGTGCCGCGTGACGCATTTGTCCCGCCGCACAGGACGCTTTGTCCTGTCTGCCAGGACGTTTCCATGCTGCCCGTCGTACGGATCCGTCCCGCCTGTCCCGCCCCGCAGGACACCCCCGCCGCCGCGCCACCCCTCGACCGGGGCCGGACGTCAGGCCGCGCGTTCCCGCCGGCTCTCCGTGCGAAGCTGCCCGCACGCCGCCAGGATGTCCTGCCCCCGCGGCGCCCGCACCGGACTGGCGAACCCCGCGTCCATGACGATGCGCGAGAACCGGTCGAGCTGCGCCCGCGTGCTCGGCTCGTAGGCGCTCCCCGGCCACGGGTTGAACGGGATCAGGTTCACCTTGGCCGGGATGCCCGCGATCAGCCGCACCAGCTCGCGCGCCTCCGCCTCGCTGTCGTTGACGCCGCGCAGCATCACGTACTCGAAGGTGATCCGCCGCGCGTTCGACGCCGCCGGATACCGCCGGCACGCCGCGATCAGCTCGGAAATCGGGTATTTCCGGTTCAGCGGCACGATCTCGTCGCGCAGCTCGTCGCTCACCGCATGCAGCGACACCGCCAGGTTCACCCCCAGCTCGTCGCCGCAGCGGTCCATCATCGGCACCACCCCCGACGTCGACAGCGTGATCCTGCGCCGCGACAGCCCGATGCCCTCGCCGTCCATGACGATCCGCATCGCTTTCGCAACGTTCTCGTAGTTATACAGGGGCTCCCCCATCCCCATCAGCACGATCGTCGACAGCAGCCGCGGCGTGTCCCCCTTCGGGCTCGGCCACTCCGCGTAGCTGTCGCGCGCCGCCATGAACTGCCCGACGATCTCGGCGGGCCCCAGGTTGCGCGTCAGCCGCTGCGTCCCCGTGTGGCAGAAGCGGCACGACAGCGTGCACCCCACCTGCGACGACAGGCACACCGCCCCGCGGTCCTGCACCCGGTCCGGGATGTAGACGGTCTCCGCCTCCTGCCCGTCCCTGAACCGGAACAGCCACTTGCGGGTCTCGTCCTCGCTGGTCTGCACGACCGCCGCCTCCGGCCGCCCGATGACGAACCGCTCGGCGAGCTTCTCCTGCATCGGCCGCGCGACCGTGCTCATCCGCGCGAAATCCGTGACCCCCTGGTGGTAGATCCAGTGCCAGACCTGCTTGGCCCGGAACGGCTTCTCCCCCACCTCGCCCAGCGCCGCCACCAGCTCCTCGCGCGACAGCCCGACCAGCTCGCGCCGCCCGTCCGCCAGCACCCCGGCCGGCGGCGAGAACAGCGCCGCCTTGGCCAGGATGCGGTCCCGCTCGTCCCCGCTCAGCCCGCCCACGCCGGAGTTGTCCACCCCGCCCCGACCCGCGACGGCCGGCGACGCCTGCGCCGCGCCCGGCACCGCGTCCACGGCCTGTGCCACGCCCGTCGCCGGCGCCGT
>CAXSER010000463.1:0-2422 GCA_964236315.1 uncultured Acetobacteraceae bacterium
GGTCCAGGGGCGGCTCGCCCCCGCCTTGAAGCAGGGGCGGGTCCGGGCGTGGCTGCCCGAAGGTTCCGACGACCCGCCTGGGTCGTTGGAACGGGCAGCGGAGGCAGAGCCCGGTCCTGCCTGCGCTAGAACAGCGCCCCGCGCGTGCTGACCGGCCACAGGCACTCGACGTGGTCGCGCCGGATGCCCACGAACCAGTCGTGCAGGTTCACCGTCGGGTCGACGTGGCCCGGCACGATGCGGATCTTCTCGCCGACCGCGGGCACGGCGTTGCCCGTGACCTCCAGCCGGCCGTGCTCGTCGTTGGACTGCACGTAGGCGACGCCGTCCAGGCCCCACACCACCGGCATGCCGGAGTCGGTGCTGAGCGCCTTGGTGCCGGCGTCGACCACGCGCCGCCCCGGCACGGTGCCGCTCATCACCGTCGCCAGCACGAACAGCGCGTTGTCGAAGTCGGACACGAGCCGGTCGTCGCGGTCGCGGTTGCGCCCGTAGTCGGCGTCCATGAACACGTACGAGCCGGCCTGGATCTCGGTGTACAGCCCCGACGCCAGCTCGAACTCGTGGCTGCCGGTGCCGGCGCCCGCCACCGTCGCGCAGGCCAGGCCGTGGCGCGCGAGCAGCTCGACCGCCTCGCGCGCCTTCGCCGTGGCGGCCTCGATGGCGGCGCGGCGCTCCTCGCGGGCGCGGAAGTGCTGCGCCGGGCCGTGGTAGGCCTGGAGGCCGGCGAAGCGCAGGCCGTCGCGCGCGGCGATGGCCTGGGCGAGGGCAAGCACCTCGTCGATGCCGTCGACGCCGCAGCGGTTGGCGCCGACGTTCAGCTCGACGAGGACGTGCAGGGTCGTGCCGCAGCGCTCCGCCGCGTCGGCCAGCTCGGCGACGTTGGGCAGGGCGTCGACGCACACCGACACCTTCGCGTGGCGCGCGAGGGCGGCGAGGCGCGCGACCTTGGGGGCGCCCACGATCTCGTTGGTGACGAAGACGTCGCGCACGCCGCCGGCGACCATGATCTCCGCCTCCGAGACCTTCTGGCAGCACACGCCGATGGCGCCGGCGTCGAGCTGGAGGCCGGCGATGGCGGTGCTCTTGTGGGTCTTGGAGTGCGGGCGGAAGCTGACGCCGGTGCCGGCCATGCGGTCGCGCATGCGCGCGATGTTGGCCTCGAAGGCGTCCAGCTCGATGATGAGCGCGGGGGTGTCGACGTCGCGGACGTGCATGCCGACGCTGGCGGGGGGCTGGATCATGCGGGGGACCTCGGGGCGGGGGACGGGGCGTCCGGCGGGATGTGCAGGGTGCCGGCGGGCTGCACGGTGACGGCGAAGGTGATGCCGACGGCGTTTGGCTCGATGGTGATGCTGAAGGTGTCTGGGCCGGTGTAGCCGGGCTGCGGGGTGTAGGAGATCGCGGCCTGGCGCCCGAGGGTGACGAGCTCTGCGGTGGCGTGGCCGTGGGCGGGGGGCGTGGTCACGAGGGCGGCGTTGAGCGTGGCCTGGAGGTCGGGGTTGAAGAGCGTGAGGGTGCAGGCCTGGCCGGTGTCCTCGACGGCGAGGCTGGCGTCGACCGAGAGGAAGCCGAGGAGGAAGAACTTCTTGGCATTGCACGGCCCGCGCACGGTCTGCGGCTGCAGCCGGCCCTGGTCGTTGCGGTCGAGGCCGGCGCAGGCGCCGAGCAGCAGGGGCAGCAGGAGCGCGCACGTCGCCGCGCGGTGACGCCGTACCATGGCCTTGCCTTTCAAATGGATTCTCAAGGCGAGCCTCGAGCGGAGTCCAGAGGCAGAGCCTCTGGCCTTGCCTGCCTGAGCGCCATGTCGAGCACGCGCACGGAGTGCAGCGCCTCGCGCCCGGAGAGGTCGGCGATCTGGTGGCGGCAGGATGTGCCGTCGGCGACGATGAGGTCGTCCGCCCCGGCCGCGCGCACGGCGGGCAGCAGCCCGGCCTCCGCCATGGCGCGCGAGGCGTCCTGGGTCTCCGCCTGGTAGCCGAAGGCGCCGGCCATGCCGCAGCACGAGGACTCGATCGGCCGTGCGTCGAGGCCGGGCACGCTGTTCAGGGTGGCGAGCGTGTCGGGGAAGGCGCCGAACGACTTCTGGTGGCAGTGGCCGTGCACGTGGGCGGTGCGCTCCAGGCGCCAGTCGAGGTCGGGCTTCTCGCGCGCCAGGAACTCGCCGAGCAGCAGGGCGCGCGGCGCAAGCGCCGCGGTGGCCTCGCCGGGGAGCAGGGAGGCGAACTCGTCGCGCAGGGTGAGCAGGCAGGAGGGCTCCAGGCCGACGACGGGCAGGCTGGCGAGCGGGACGGGCGTGCCGTCCGGGCCCAGCGCCGTGCCGGTCGTCAGCGCCGCGAGCGTGCGGGCCGCCTCGGCGCGGGCGCGCCCGACCTGGCCGGCGGAGAGGAGGGTGCGGCCGCAGCACAGCGGGCGCGGGCCG
>CAXSER010000464.1:0-2420 GCA_964236315.1 uncultured Acetobacteraceae bacterium
AGGTTGAGGCTCTGCCTCAAACTCCGCCAAAGGCTCGCCTTTGGAAACCACTACTCAAGTGAGGCCGGTCCAGGGACGGCTCGCCCCTGGCGGGTCCGGGCGCAGCCTGCCAAAGGTTCCGATGACCCTCTTGGGTCGTTGGAATGGCAGGCGGAGGGAGAGCCCGGGCTTGCCTGCTTCGACAGGTCGGGACTTTCGACCAATTGGCGTGGCGGGTCATTCGGGAAGGTCGGCGGCGCTCCCGGGCTCGGCAAGGGCGTAGGGCGAGTTCTCGCGGCGGAAGGCGGCGGAGCTCTCGTAGGCGCGGCGGCGCGCGCGCATCACCGAGCCGAGCGGGCGGTGCGCGGCCAGGCCGCGCCACGGGCTGAAGGTGATGCCGTCGTCGATCGCGGCCACGCGGGCCTCGCTCCAGCTGTCCTGCGCGCCGACCACGATGCGCGCCACCGCGACGTACGGGCTCTCGTCCTCGGACCACTTGGCGGAGGCGTCCTCGATCGGCATGGCCAGCAGGTCGGTGCACAGCTGCACACGCACCTCCCACTCCGCGCCCTGCGTCGCGAAGAACGCGCGCACCGCCTCGCGCAGGCCGTCGGGCTTGCCGCGCAGGTCGACCTTGGCCTCGCTCAGGGCGCGCAGGTTCTCCGAGACCGGCGCCACGCACAGCTTGCCCGCGTACTCGCCGTGCAGCAGCGCGGCCTGGGAGTAGAACGCGTCGCCGAGGATGTGGGTCTTGGCCTGGCCGGCGTAGGTGGTCAGCACAGTGCTCTGCTGGCCCACCAGCTCCAGCGCCGCCTCCGCGGTCTGCGTGATCGCGGAGATCACCTTCTTCACGGCCTGGCTGCGGTCCACGGTCGCGCCCAGCTTGGCGGCGTTGCCGAGGAATTCGCGGCTGTCGCGCACGTTGAAGGCGCTGGAGTTGCCGAGCACGTAGTTCTGCGTGCGGTCGTCCTCGCTGCCGGGCAGGCGCTCGCCCTCCACGCCGACCACCTTGATGGCCAGGCCGCGCGGGGTCGAGATGTTGTCGTCGAGGATGTCGCCGGGCGTGGTCGAGAGCCGCATGACCACCGGGTAGGTCCCGGGCCGGGCGTACAGGCCCTGCGCGAGCTGCGGCGGCAGGCCGTCGAGGACGCGCAGCTCGCCGCGCAGCAGGCCGTGGCTCTTCGCGTGCACGGAGCGGTGCACGTGGCCGGTGTCCTTGAGCACGGTGCGGCTCATGCCGAGCATCTTCTCGGTCAGCGCGCGGTCGTAGTGGTCCTCGTCCTCGACGCGCTGCTCGAAGCTGGGAAGGAAGCGCAGCGGCGGGGCGGCGGCGTCTGGCATCGGACTCTCCCTGGTCGGCGCTCCCTCTCGCTGGGAACACGGTCGTAGCGTGCCCGCGCCCGCCGGGTTGCGCGACGCCAGGAGTCCATGCGAGGACGGACCGTCCCGTGACCGCCCTTGTCGCGGTATCCGCGCCGACACGGCGAGTACAAGGGCACCAGGGACGCCGTCCGCCATTGCATGCAGGCGGTCCGGCTCTTGTGGCCTGATGCGGGAATATCAAGTGGGCGGCGGCGTTACTTGGGGTGACGATGTTGTGCTGGCGCGCGGCGCGGTCGCGGCAGAACCGGAGGCGGCGCGCGGCGTAGTGCGGGGTCCACGCCCGTCGCTGCGAGGGGCACCGCGACGGACGCTGCCTCCATGCTGTTTCCCGTGATCGACGACGTCCATCCCCTGGCCGACAGGTTCCGCGACTTCGTGCGCGCGGCCGGCTTCCCGTGCGTGGGCGCCAAGTCCGCGCTGTCGCGGCAGAGGATGCGGGTGCTGGTGGCGCGCGACATCGCCTCGTCGTGGGACGACCTGCGCATCTGCGCGGCGCTGCTGGACTTCGCGGCGCAGTACCGCGCCGACCCGGTGATGTTCCAGAGCCTGGCGGTGGTGTTCGACGGCGCGGCCCCCGAGGGGGAGGCGGAGTTCGAGCACTACCTGTGGGAGCGCGTGCAGTCGCTGTCGGACAAGGACGTCTGGTACCGCCACGCGCCCGACCCGCGGGTCAGCTCCGACCCGGGCAGCCCGCACTTCTCGCTCAGCTTCGGCGGCGAGGCGTTCTTCGTGGTGGGCCTGCACCCCGCGGCGAGCCGGCCGGCGCGCGGCTTCGAGCGGCCGGCGCTGGTGTTCAACCTGCACGCCCAGTTCGAGCGGCTGCGCGCCGAGGGCCGCTACGACCGGCTGCGCGACGCCATCCTGGACCGCGACCTGCAGCTCGCGGGCTCGGCGAACCCCATGCTCGACCGCCACGGCGGGTCCTCGGAGGCCAGGCAGTACAGCGGCCGCGCCGTCGGCACGGACTGGGCGTGCCCGTTCCGCCGGGCCGCCGCCCCGGCCGGTGGTTCGGCGGGCGTGGGCGCCGCAGCGGGCGGGAGTGGCGTGGCAGGCGGGAG
>CAXSER010000465.1:0-2414 GCA_964236315.1 uncultured Acetobacteraceae bacterium
GGGCGGGGTGCCCGCGGTCGGCGAGGCGCCCGGGGGGGTGCCGTTCGCCAGCACCGGGCCGCACGGGCATCGCGGGCGGATGCGCGAGAAGCTGCTGGGCGTGGGCCCGGACGCGCTGGCGGACTACGAGCTGCTGGAGATGCTGCTGTTCTTCGCGATCCAGCGCGGGGACACCAAGCCGCTGGCCAAGGCGGTGATCAACCGGTTCGGCAGCTTCGCGGCCGTGCTGAGCGCGCCGCTGCGCGAGCTGTGGGGGACGCCGGGGCTGGGGGAGCACTCGATCGCGGCGATCAAGCTGGTGCATGCCTCGGCGCTGCGGCTCGCGCGGGCGGAGGTGATGGACCGGCCGGTGCTCGGCAACTGGGACATGCTGATGGACTACCTCAACGCCGTGCTGGCGCGCGAGCGGGTGGAGCAGTTCCGCGTGCTGTTCCTCGACAACCGCAACCGGCTCGTCGCCGACGAGGCGCAGGCGAAGGGGACGGTGAACCACACGCCGGTCTATCCGCGCGAGGTGGTGCGCCGCGCGCTGGAGCTGCATGCGACCGCGCTGATCCTGGTGCACAACCATCCGAGCGGGGATCCGACGCCGTCGCGCGAGGACCTGGGGATGACGAAGCAGGTGCAGGCGGCGGCGGAGGTGCTGTCGATCGTGCTGCATGACCACGTCATCGTGGGCAACGGGCGGTGGCTGAGCTTCCGGCAGGAGGGGCTGCTGTGAGGCGCGAGGAAGCAAGGTTGAGGCTCTGCCTCAAACTCCGCCAAGGGCCGGGCCCTTGGATCGCCTTCTTCTAAGTAAAGCCAGTCCAGGGCGGCTCGCCCTGGCGGGTCTGGGCAGAGCCCAGCCTTGTTTGCTGCGGCCGAGTTGACAGCGCCGAGGCGTTTCACGGAAGACAGGCCGGTGCCCAGTTCCCCCGACAGACAGGCCGGTGCGCGAGGCTGCCGCGGTTGGCGCCGGGCGGTGCTGCTGGGCTGCGCGGCTTGGCTGGGGCTCGGCGTGGCGGCGCGGGCGTCGGCGCCGCACGACGGGGGGTTCGTCACCAGCGACGGGGTGCGGCTGCACACGCTGGAGGCGGGGCCGGACGACGGGGCACGCGGGGCAGGGGTCGTGGTGCTGGTGCCCGGCTGGACGATGCCGGCGTGGATCTGGGACCGGCAGCTGCGGGCGCTGAGCGCGCACCACCGGGTCGTGGCGCTCGATCCGCGCGGGCAGGGGGAGAGCGACATTCCCGACGGCGGGTACGACCAGGAGCGGCGCGGGCAGGACATCGGCGAGCTGATCGCGACGCTGGGGCCGCGGCCGGTGCTGCTGGTGGGGTGGTCGCTGGGGGTGCTGGACAGCCTGGCGTACGTGCACCGGTTCGGGGATTCGCGGGTGGCCGGGCTGGTGCTGGTGGACAACTCGGTGGGCGAGCCGCCGGCGCCGGTGGCGCAGCGCGGGGGCGCGCGGGCGGCGCGGCCGGTGGACCGGGCGGCGTGGATGGCGCGGTTCGTGCGCTCGATGTTCCACCGGCCGATGGAGGAGTCCGTGCTCGACCGGCTGACGGAGTCGGCGCTGCGCATGCCGCGCGAGGCGGCGGCGGCGCTGCTGCGCTACGACGTGCCGCGCGCGTTCTGGCGCGAGGCGGTGCTGTCGGTGCGCCGGCCGGTGCTGTATGCGGTGACGCCCCGGCTGGCCGCGCAGGCGGACAACCTGGCGGCGGAGGACCCGCTGGCCAGGGCGGTGGTGTTCCCCGACGCGGGGCACGCGCTGTTCGTGGATGACGCGGAGCGGTTCGACGCGATGGTGGACGGGTTCATGACGCACGAGGTTTGGCCGGACGGCAGCGGCGGCCGATGACGCCAGGGTCGGTGGCCGCCGGGCAGGCGGCCGCGCGGGCGGGGGTGGCATCGACCGGCCTGCGCCTGCGCGCGGCGCTGTTCCTGGTCTCGGCGGTGTCGGTGGGGTTCGAGATCGCGCTGACGCGCTACTTCGCGGTCGCGAAGTGGTCCGAGTACGGGTACTGGGTCATCTCCATCGTGATGGCGGGTTTCGCGCTGAGCGGGGTGGTGCTGTCGCTGGCGCGGCCGTGGGCGGCACGGCACGGGGGGGTGCTGCTGCGCTGGCTGCCGGTGGCGCTGCTGGCGGCGGCGGCGCTCGGCTTCCATTTCACGGCGGCCAACCCGTTCAACCCGCTGCAGCTGCAGAACGCGGCGACGTGGGTGCCGCAGATCGGCAACATCGCGCTGTACTACGCGGCGCTGCTGCCGTTCTTCTTCCTGACCGGGCTGTTCGTGGGGCTGTGCTTCATCCTCGACGACCGGCGCATCGGGCTGGTGTACGGCTTCGACCTCACCGGGGCGGGGGCGGGGGCGGCGCTGACGCTGGCGCTGATGTGGGTGGTGGCACCGTTCGACCTGGTGGCGGCGCTGCT
>CAXSER010000466.1:0-2412 GCA_964236315.1 uncultured Acetobacteraceae bacterium
CCGACATCGTGCTGCACGACCGGCTCGTCGGCCCCGAGGTCCTGGCGCTGGCGCCGGCGCACGCGCGGCGCGTCGACGTCGGCAAGCGCTGCGGCCGCCACGCCATGACACAGGCCGCCATCAACCGCCTGCTGGTGCGCGAGGCGCTGGCCGGCGCCCACGTCGTGCGCCTCAAGGGCGGCGACCCCTTCGTCTTCGGCCGCGGCGGCGAGGAGCTGGACTGCCTGCGCGACGCCGGCCTGGACGTCGAGGTCGTCCCCGGCGTCACCGCGGCCTGCGCCGCCGCCGCCCGCCTCGGCATCCCGCTCACCCACCGCGACGTCAGCCGCTCGCTGCACCTCGTCACCGGCCACGGCAGCAACAACGAGATCCCCAGCCTCGACTGGGGCGCGCTCGCCGCCACGCGGGGCACGCTGGCGCTGTACATGAGCACCCGCACGCTCGACGGCGTCGCCGCGCGCCTCATCGCCGGCGGCCTCAGCCCCGCCACCCCCGCCGTCGCGGTGGAGAACGTCTCGCTGCCCGGCGAGCGCGTGCGGCTCGCGACGCTGGCCACCCTGCCCGCGCTGCTCGCCGGCGACCCGGGCGAGGGGCCGACCCTCGTGATCGTCGGCGAGGTCGTCGCCCGCGCCAGGGCGGGGGCGCTCAGGGCGGCGTAGCCTGCCGGGCCGGTGCCCGGGGGGAGCGAAGGACAGGAAGCAGTTCTTTCTTGAAAGAAAGAACCAAAGAACTTTCTCCCATAAGAGTCCGGGGCCGCCCGCGGGTCCTCGGCTTCATGGGCGAAGTCTTTTTGCTTCTTTTTCTTCAGAAAAAGAAGAGTCCTGGTTTCCTGCGAAGCCGGCGCCGGGCCCGCTACCCGGGCAGCGGCGTGTCCCTGGTCTCCGGCAGGAACCACGGCACCACCAGCCCGATCGCGTAGATGCTGCCCAGGATCAGGGCGGTGTGCTGGATGCCGCCGAGGACCTGGATCATGGTCCCGGCCAGGATCGGGAACACCCAGGCCACCAGCCGCGTCGCGTTGAACACGAAGCTCGCCGCCGTGGCGCGCACCGACGAGGTGAACAGCTCCGGCAGGTAGATCGCCATCCAGGAGTACGCCCAGCCCAGCGTGAAGAACCCGTTGACGAAGGCCGCGGCGAGCACCGCCTCCGGGCTGGCCAGCAGCCAGTAGGTCACCGGCACCATGACGAGGGAGCCGAGGTAGGCGAGGAACAGGAACCAGCGGCGGCCGATCGCGTCGATGACGAAGCCGCTCGCCAGGTAGGCGACGACGGCGCCGCTCGTGTAGATCAGGGAGCTCCACGTCCCCCACTGCGCCGGGTTGGCGTAGCCGGCGGCGCGCGCGAGGCCCGCGGTGTGGCGGTCCAGCAGGTTGGCGACCGCCCACCAGCCGACCGTGGTGGCCAGGGACAGCAGGAACGTCAGCAGCATGCGGCGGCGGCTCTCCTTCTCGCGGAACACCTCGGCCAGCGTGAACGGGCGCCTGGCGGGCGCGTGGCCCTCCGCGGTCGCGTTCCAGCGGCCGTCGCGCACGGCGGCGAGCCAGCGCTCGCTCTCGCCGACGTTGCGGCGGATGTAGAGCACGAACAGCGCCGGCAGCGCGCCGACGACGAACATCAGCCGCCACGTCTCGCCGCCCAGCGGCGCCCAGGCGCCGAGCACCAGCCAGACGAGGGCGGCGAGGAAGGTGCCCCAGCCGAAGCCGGACTGCAGGAAGCCGCACCCCTTCGGCCGCGCGCCCTCCGGCCAGGTCTCGGCGACGAGCGCGACCCCGGTGCCCCACTCGCTGCCCATCGCGACGCCGGTCAGGAAGCGGAGCGCCAGCATGCTCCAGAACCCGGTGGCGAGCGCGGTGAAGCCGCTGAACATGGCGTAGAGGAACACCGACCAGAGCATCATGCGCCGGCGGCCGACGTAGTCCGCGAGCACGCCGCCGACCAGGCCGCCCAGGCCCCAGCCGAGCAGGGTGCCGCCGATGGCGATGCCGCCCCAGACCGGCCCCGCCGCGACCTGCTCGGGCGTCAGCAGCGACTTCAGCATCGCGGGCAGCACCAGGAACAGGGCGAACGACTCGAAGCCGTCGAAGATCCAGCCCATGAAGCTCGCGGTCAGGATGCGCCAGTGCATCGGCGTCAGGCCGTCGGTCCAGGATGCGCCCGCCGGACGCGCCCCGCTGGTCGCTGCCTCGCTCATGGCGTTCTCCCCCGTTGTTCCCGTGGCACGTCCCGGCGGCCTGGCAGGAAGCAAGGCCGGGCCTCTGGACTGCCTTCTCTTGGGTACTGGTTTCCAAAGGCGAGCCTTTGGCGGAGTTCGAGGCAGAGCCTCGACCTTCCTTGCCTCGCCGCCACGCCCTCAGGCCGCGGACAGCGCGGCGCGCACGCGGCCGCCGGGCCGGGCGCCGGGCAGGGCGGC
>CAXSER010000467.1:0-2403 GCA_964236315.1 uncultured Acetobacteraceae bacterium
CAAGCAAGGTTGAGGCTCTGCCTCAAACTCCGCCAAAGGCTCGCCTTTGGAATCCGTTGCTGGAAGGCAACGGAGACGGCGGGGAGCGTTGCGCACACGCAACAATCCCCGAGGATCGGGCAACCTCGCGGACCCGCGCTCACAGCAGCCCCGGCAAACCGGCGCCCGCCGCGATCCCCGCGCGCCCGCCGCGCCGCCTCCCGCCCTGACCGCCCGCCACTCCCCCCGGGCAACACCCGCTCCCCGGCCACGCCCACCCCGCCCGGCGCCGTCCCGACGCCCTCGCCGTCAGTCCCTCACGCCCCCTCGCCCGGCGCGAGCACCCGCTCCAGTTCCGCCAGGTGCTCCTCCACCGCGTGACGCGCCGCCACCTCCATCGCCCGGTAGCGCCGCACGAGATCCGTCCCGAACGGCGTCAGGCTCGCCCCGCCCCCGCCCGCGCCGCCGCCTCGCGTCTCGACCACCGGCAGCCGGAACGTCCGGTTCAGCGCGCTGACCAGCACCCAGGCCCGGCGGTAGCTCATGTCCATCGCCCGCCCCGCCGCCGAGATCGACCCCGTCTCCGCCACGTGCTCGAGCAGCCGTATCTTGCCCGGCCCCAGCGCCCGGTCGCCGTCGAAGTCGATGCGCAGCCTGAGCCTGGACATCCCCCGACCCTAGCACGCCCCCCGCGCCACCAGCCACGCCGCCGCCCAGACACCCGACGCCGCACCGCCGCGACGCCCCAAGAACGTCCTGCCGCGCAGGACACCGCCACGAAAAAGCCACGGAATGTCACGCCCCGCGTGACGAGTCCGTCACGCCCCCCGTGACGGAAACGCCCTCCCACGACCCCTGCCGTCACGCCGCGCAGGACACCCCGTCACGCGCCGCAGGACAGCGCCGCCGGGCGAACCGAGCCCGCCCCGCCTCAGCGCCCCCGCCTCAGCGCCCCCGCCTCAGCGCCCCCGCCTCAACGCCCCCGCCTCAACGCGCCGGCACGAGCGGCGGCGGCCCCGCGTAGCCGACGTCGGGATGCGTCAGCAGCGCCCGGAACACGCCGGGGATGTCGCCCTCGCGCCGCGCCTCGTCCCACTGCGCCGTCACCGCCGCCTCGCCCTCGACGCGCGAGAGCCGCCGGATCGCGCCCGCGTGCCGCTCGGCCAGCGCCTTGTGCAGCAGCCGCGACGCCACCCCCGCCTGCCTGCACTGCGTCACCGCCCGCGTATGCAGCTTGTGGTCCTCCAGCCGCGACAGCTCGGCCATCCCCGCCTTGCCCGGCACGCGCCGCAGCTCGCCCGTCCTCAGGCGGGCCCGCCCGTTCCCGACGCGACCGCCCCCGCCTCAGGTCCCCGCCTCAGGTCCTCGCCCCAGCCCCCCGCCTCACGCCCCCAGCCGCACCACCCGCGTCTCCCCGAACCCCAGCGTGTCGAAGTCCGCGACCCCCAGCGCCGCCAGCGCCCGCTCCGGCGCGCAGAGCGCCTCGTCCGTCAGCTGGAACGTCCCGAAGTGCATCCCCACCGACCGCCGCGCCCCCAGCGCCCGGTGCGCGTCCACGGCCTCCGCCGGGTCCATGTGCACCGGCGCCATGAACCACCGCGGCTCGTACGCCCCGATCGGCAGCAAAGCGAGGTCCGGCGCCCCCAGCCGCGCCCGGATCTCCCCCCACTGCGGCCCCGCCCCCGAATCCCCCGCGAACAGCACCCGCCCGCCCCCCTCGGGCGCCTCCAGCATGAACCCCGCCCACAGCGTCCGGTTGGTGTCGGAGAACCCCCGCCGGCTGAAGTGCCGCGCCGGCGTCGCCACCACCCGCACGCCCCCCTCCTCGCCGAGCCACGCCCCCTCCCACCAGTCCAGCGCGTCCACCCGCTCGAACCCGCACCCCCGCAGCGCCTCCGCATTGCCCAGCGTGGTGATCGCCCGCCGCGTCCCCCGCGCCGCCAGCGCCCGCAGCGACGGCAGGTCCATGTGGTCGTAGTGGTTGTGCGACAGCAGCACCGCGTCCACCGGCGGCAGCGCGTCCAGCGCCAGCCCCGGCGGCCGCGCCCGCCGCGGCCCCGCCCACGACACCGGCGAGCACCGCTCCGAGAACACCGGGTCCGTCAGCACCACCGCGCCGGGCCGGCCGGCCGGCCCCGCGAACCGCAGCAGGAACGTCGCGTGCCCCACGAAGCTCAGTGCCGCATGCCCCGGCGCCACCCCCTCGGGCGGCGGCGGATACACCGGTCCCGGCGCCGGCCGCTCCCAGCGCGGCCCGCGCTCCGAGAACTGCCAGCGCAGCACCGGCCACAGGCCCCGCCGGCCGCGCGCCTGGCCCGGGTTGAAGAACCGCTCGCCGTCGAAGTGGTCGGACACGGGGCGGCTCACGACAGGAAGCAAGGTTGAGGCTCTGCCTCAAACTCCGCCAAGGGCTGGGCCCTTGGA
>CAXSER010000468.1:0-2390 GCA_964236315.1 uncultured Acetobacteraceae bacterium
GGCCACGCGCCGCGGCCGGCGCGCGGCGCCAGGCCGCCAGGGACGACCGGGAAAGCGGCCAGCAAGGCCGCGCCCGCACGACACAGGGGAGGGCTGACAGGATGCGTCTGTACCAGGCGATCAACCGGGTGCCCGGCGGGCTCATGGTGGTGCCGCTGTTCCTCGGCATGGTGCTCAACACCTTCGCGCCCAATCTGCTGAAGATCGGCGGCTTCACCGAGGCGCTGGGCAGCGCGGGCTACCCGACCTTCCTGGGCATGTACCTGTTCACGGTCGGCACCAAGATGACGCTGACCGCGGCGCCGCGCATGCTCAAGCGCGGCTTCGGCATCATGGCGGTCAAGCTCGCGGTCGGCGTGTCGGTGGCGCTGCTGGTGGCGCACTTCGCCGGCGGCAGCTTCCTCGGCTACAGCACGCTCTCGCTGATGGTGGCGCTGAGCGACACCAACGGCGGCATGTTCCTGGCACTGACCAGCGTGATGGGCGACCCCGACGACGCCGGCACGTACGTGCCGCAGTCGATCGAGACCGGGCCGTTCGTCACCATGCTGTTCCTCGTCGGCGCCGGGCTGGCGGCGATCCCGTGGCTGACCATGGTCTCGGTGATCGCGCCGATCGTGGCCGGCGCCGTGCTCGGCAACCTCGACCGCGACCTGCGCGACTTCTTCGGCCGCCACGAGCCGATCATCATCCCGTTCATGGCCTTCACGCTGGGCCAGAACATCAACCTGCACTCCGTGGTCTCCGCCGGCCTGTCCGGCGTGCTGCTCGGCGTCTTCGTCGTGGCCGTGACCGGGACCGTGTGCATCCTCGCCGACATCGCGCTCGGCGGCTCGGGCATCGCGGGCGCGGCCGCGTCGAGCACCGCCGGCAACGCGGCCGCCGTGCCCAAGGCGATCGCCATGGCCGACCCGACCTACGGCGGCATCGCCGCGGTGGCGACGGTGCAGGTGGCGGCGGCGGTGATCGTCTCGGCGGTGCTGACGCCGCTGCTCACGAGCTGGATGTACCGCCGGGTGAACCGGGCGCGTGCGCTCGCGGGGCTGACGCCGGCGGGGATCGCGCAGACCGGGGTGGAGCCGGGCGGCATGGTGCCGGGGATGGTGCCGGTCGGGCTGCCGGCCGGCGTCACCATGCCGGTGCAGGGGCCGGGGATGGCGCGCTAGGCAGCAGGGCTGGGCTCTGCCCGGACCCGCCAGGCGGAGGTGGCCGAAGGTTCCGACGATCCCCTTGGATCGTCGGAAAGGCCGCCGCAGGGAGCCGCCCCTGGACCGGCCTTCTTGAGTCCGGGTTTCCAAAGGCGAGCCTTTGGCGGAGTTTGAGGCGGAGCCTCGACCTTGCTTGTCTATGATCCGGATGCGCCACCCCGGCAGTCGGGGCGGCGGAACAGGCGGGAGCGGTCGATGGACCTGGACGAGGCGGAGCGGCTGACGCGGCGTGCGGTGGCGGAGGCGGCGGGGTATGGCCGGCCGATCTGCGTCTCGGTGTGCGACGCGCAGGGCTTCCTGGTGGCGTTCGCGCGCATGGCGGGGGCGCCGGTGCGCTCGATCGCGCTCTCGCAGGTCAAGGCCTACACGGCGGCGCGCATCGGCGTCACGACCGTGGCGTTCCACGAGCGGCTGCAGGGCCAGGGCTACCCGGCGAGCTACTTCTGCGACCCCGGGCTGACCGGTCTGCCCGGCGGCGCCGTGCTGCGCGACGCGGGCGGCATCGCGGGGGGCGTGGGCATCAGCGGCCTGCTGCCGGCCGAGGACCAGGTGATCGCCGACCTGCTCGCGGGCCCGGCCTAGCGGCAGGCTCCTCGGAAACCCCTCGCCGCGTCGCGGTTTCCAGGGGCGAGCCCCTGGCGGAGTTCAAGGCGGCGCCTCGGGCCCTGCGCGCCGCAGCCATCCGGCTTTACGGTCGCGCAACGGGGCGCAGGAGGCATGCGTGGCAGGGACTGCCGAGGCGACGGCGCTGGCCGGGAGGGTGCAGGGCAGGCTGGACCGCGTGTCGCTGTCGCCGGAGGCGGCGGGGCGGGCGGCGGGGCTCGCCGACGACTTCCTGGCCAGGCTGCTGGACGGGCGGATGGCGCCGCCGCGCGGCCGGCGGCTGGCGAAGCTGGCCGACGTGCTGGAGACCTCGGTGTCCTACCTGGTGGGGCTGGACCCGGACGCGGAGGTGCCGCCCGAGTTCATGGAGGAGGACCAGGGCAGCCTGGGCCTGCTGGCCGGCGACGAGGAGGCGCTGCTGCGCGCCTACCGCCGGCTGGACGTGTCCTCGCGCGCGGCGCTGCTGCAGGTGGCGACCAGGATGGCGCCGGAACCGGAGGTGGCGGAGCGGCCGCCGCGCCAGGGTCGCGCGCAGGGCTGAGGCGCATGCAGGGCTGAGGCGCATGCAGGGCTGAGGCG
>CAXSER010000469.1:0-2375 GCA_964236315.1 uncultured Acetobacteraceae bacterium
GCCCCGCGTCACTGGCACGTGCTGGGTCCCGGTGTCGTCCGGGCAGGGTCGGGAAAGCCGGCATCGCGTCGCTCCATGATCAGCCCGGCAGGCGCTGCGGCCGGGGCGCCCGGCGAGGGGGCAGGCCCGTGCTCAGTCGGCCGCCCAGCGCGGAGGGTCCGGCTCGTGCTGCGCGCGCACCAGGGCCGTCGCCGCCTCCGGCGTCATCGGGCGCCCGAGCAGGTAGCCCTGGACGAAGGTGACGCGCCCGTCGTGCAGCTGGCGCAGCTGGCCCTCGGTCTCGACGCCCTCGGCCGTGGTGTCGATCCCCATCGCCTCGGCGATGTCGATGATGGCCCGCACGAAGGCCCGTCCCCTGGCGCTGGTCTCGATCTCCGCGATGAAGCTGGAGTCGATCTTCAGGCCGTCGAACGCGTAGTCGCGCAGGGTGGCCAGGGAGGCGTGCCCGCTGCCGAAGTCGTCGAGCACGATGTGCGTGCCGAGCGCGCGCAGCTCCGCGATCGTCGTCTGCACGCGGGCGGGGTCGCGCAGCATCACCGTCTCCGTGATCTCCAGCTTCAGCCGGCCCGCCGCCAGGCCGTGCCGCCCGAGCGTGCGCTCCACCTCCTGCACCAGGCCGACCGCGTAGAAGTTGGCCGCCGACAGGTTGGAGGAGATCGTGAGGTGCCCCGGCCAGCCCGCCGCCAGCCGGCACGCCTGGTCGAGCACCCAGCGGTCGAGCTGCACCACCAGCCCGGTCGCCTCGGCGACGGGGATGAACTCCGAGGGCGGCAGCATGGGGCCGTCGCGCTGCGGCCAGCGCACCAGGGCCTCGAACCCGGCGAGCCGCCCGCCCGCGCCCTCGAGGATCGGCTGCAGCGCCAGGGCGAACGGCTCGCGCCCCGGCGGCACCAGGACGTCGCGCAGCAGCGCCTCCATCCTCTGCCGCCCGGTGGTCGCGCCGGCCCGCTCGATCTCCCCGCGCTCCAGGCAGGTGGTGCCGCCGCCGCTCCGCTTCGCCTGGTGCACGGCCACGTCCGCCCTGTGCAGCAGCGCCTCCGCGGTCGAGACCTCCGCCGAGCTGACCGCGATGCCGATCGAGGTGCGCAGCGGCACGGGCTGGTGGCGCACCATGAACGGCCTGGCGAACGCCCCGTGGATGCGCCGGCCCATGGCGCGCAGCACGTCGCTGCCGGGCACGCCCCTGGCCAGGATGTAGAACTTGTCCTGGCCGAAGCGGCCGAGGGTGTCCGTGTCGCGCGTGACCCTCGCCAGCCGTGCCGCGACCTCGCGCAGCGCGTCGTCGCCGCCGGCGTGGCCGAACAGGTCGTTGACGTCGCGGAAGTTGTCGAGGTCGAGGAGCAGCAGCGCGAGGTCGGCGTCCGCGCCGCCGCCGTCCTGCCCCAGCGCCTCGTGCAGGATGCGGTCCAGTCCCTCGCGGGTGTCCAGCCCGGTCAGCGGGTCCAGCGTCGCGAGCCTCTGCTGCTTTTGCACCGAGGCATGCAGCCTCAGCGCGCCGCCCACCGCCTGCGCCAGCTGCGCGAGCCGCGCCAGCATCGCCGCGTCCGCCTCGCGCGGCGTGCGGTCCATGACGCACAGCGCGCCCACCGCGTGGCCCCCCGGCCCGAGGATCGGGCTGCCGGCGTAGAAGCGCACGCCCGCGTCCCCGGTCACGAGCGGGTTGTCGGCGAACCTCGGGTCCCTGGTGGCGTCGGGCACGCACAGCGTGGCGGTCGGCTCGAGGATGGCGTGCGCGCAGAACGACGTCGCGCGCGGCGTCTGCGACACGTCGAGGCCGATGGAGGCCTTGAACCACTGCCGGTCGTGGTCGATCAGCGAGATGGCCGAGATCGGCGCGGAGAACAGCGCGCTCGCCAGCTCCGGGAAGATGTCGAAGTCCACCGCCTTCTGCGTGTCGAGGATCTGCAGCATCAGCAGCGCGGCCTGGCGATCCGCCTCGTTCTCCGGCACTGCTGCAGCCGCCATGACCCGGATCCTTCAATCGCCGGCCACAAGCTGCAAGAGGATGCTTAAATATCGGTTACGACAGCTTTGCCGCTTCCTGCACCGCACAAATCGACGTGCAATGCAACTGGACAGGAACCCCGCCGTCCTTGAATCCGGCCGGCTGCAGGACTTGGGCACGCCCGAACGACTCCTTGCGCACGGGCCACGAACCCGGGGATCATCTCGCCCGGATCCCCATGTCGCGAAAAGCGCCCTGAACCGTACGATACCGCCACTTGGCCGTGGAGAGCAGCCCGCGCCCGCGGCCATGGAGCGCGCACATCGCGCGTTCCCGCCCCCGGGCGACGGGCCGTGGCCGGGGCCGCAGGCCCTCCCGTGCGCGCGCCGCCGCATCGACGCGGCGCCCGGATGCGGGGCCTTCCGCAGGC
>CAXSER010000470.1:0-2375 GCA_964236315.1 uncultured Acetobacteraceae bacterium
CAGCGCGGCGCTGGACGTGATCGAGGCGGAACCGGCGTACGCAGCGCGGCCGCTGGCGCTGGCGCTGCGGTTCACGGCGGCAGCGGGGCTGGCGCCGGCGCAGAGCCCGATCGTGCCGCTGGTGCTGGGGACGGCGGCGGCGGCGCTGGCGGGGTCGCGGGCGCTGGAGGCGGAGGGGTTCCTGGTGTCGGCGATCCGGCCGCCGACGGTGCCCGAGGGGACGGCGCGACTGCGGTTCACCTTCATGGCGCGGCACACGGAGGCGGACGTGGACCGGCTGGCGGCGGTGGTGCGAGGGCTGGCGTAGGAAGGCCAGGGGCGCTGCCCCTCATGTCCTGAAGCGGGGACCCCGCCAAAGGCTCGCCTTCGGAATCCTTGACTTAGGTTGTGCGGGTCTGGGGGCGCCTGCCCCCAGCGGGTCCAGGGCAGAGCCCTGGCCTTCCTTGCGGAGTTGCCGATGCCCACCCTGTTCGTGACCGCCACCGGCACCGACGTCGGCAAGACCTACGTGTCCGCCGGCCTGATCCGGGCCGCGCTGGCCCGCGGCGCGCGGGTCGACGCGCTCAAGCCGGTGGCCAGCGGGCACGACCCCTCGCGCCTTGCCGAGACGGACGCCGCGGTGTTGCTGGCGGCGCTCGGGCGGGCGGTGACGCCGGAGTCGGTGGCGGCGTGCTCGCCGTTCCGCTTTGCCGCGCCGCTGTCGCCGGACATGGCGGCGCGGCGCGAGGGGCGGGCGATCTCCCTCGACGCGGTGCTGGGCGCCTGCCGGGCGGCCGAAGGGCCGGGGGCGCTGCTGGTCGAGGGAGTGGGCGGGGTGATGGTGCCGCTGGACGGGCGGCGGGGGGTGCTGGACTGGGTGGCGGGGCTGGGGTGCCCGGCGGTGGTGGTGGCGGGGAGCTACCTGGGCACGATCAGCCACAGCCTGACGGCGCTGTCGGTGCTGCGGGCGCGTGGCGTGCCGGTGCTGGCGCTGCTGGTCAGCGAGACCGAGGGCAGCAGCGTGGGGCTGGGCGAGACGGTGGCGGCGCTGGAGGCGCAGGCGGCGCCGTGCCCGGTGCTGGCGGTGCCGCGCGGTGGGGGGGAGGCGGCGTTCGCACGGGTGGCGGGGATGTGGCTGGGTGAGGACGCAAGGCTGGGCTCTCCCTCCGCTGGCCATTCCAATGGCCCAAGAGGGCCATCGGAACCTTTGGCCAGCCACGCCCAAACCCGCCAGGGCGAGCCGCCCTGGACTGGCCTTGCTTAAGAGAAGCCAGTCCAGGGCGGCTCGCCCTGGCGGAGTCCAGAGGCAGCGCCTCTGGCCTTGCTTGCTTCACCCGTGCAGCTCGAGCGTGGCCTGCATCACCTCGAAGTCGTCCGGGTCGTGCCTCAGGACGAACCCCAGGCTGCGGGCGAAGGCGAGCATGGGCGCGTTCTCCGCCAGGATCAGGCCGCCGACGCGCGACACGCCCTGCTCCGCCGCCCAGTCGAGCAGGCAGCGCATCAGGGCGGTGGCGACGCCCTGCCCTTTCGCCGCCGGCTCGACCAGGACGGCGAACTCCGCCTCCGTGGTGCGCTCGCCGGGCCCCGGCCGGAGCAGGCGGCTGACGCCCACCGTGTCGGCGCCGCGCGTGGCGACGAAGGCCATCTCGCGCACGTAGTCGATCTGGGTCAGGCGCACGGTCTGCTCGGCGGAGAGCTGGGTGCGGCCGCCGAAGAAGCGGTAGCGGATGTCCTCGGGGTCGAGGCGGTGGAACAGGGCGTCGT
Organism: uncultured Acetobacteraceae bacterium; assembly: GCA_964236315.1. Classification (GTDB taxonomy): domain Bacteria; phylum Pseudomonadota; class Alphaproteobacteria; order Acetobacterales; family Acetobacteraceae; genus CAXSEF01. The sequence continues at coordinate 1,744 of CAXSER010000470.1, forward strand.
GGGCCTGCGCGTCCTCCGGGCGGATCGGACGCAGCAGGAAGGTCTCTCCCGTGGGCGAGGTCCAGGAGTGGGCCAGGTGGTCCGGGTAGGGGGCGATCGCGAGGTCGGCGGCCTGGGGCGCAGGCGGGGGTCGCAGGCGGATGGTGGCGGCGACGGCGGTGGTGCCGGCGGCGGTGGCGAGCAGCGGATCGAGGGACAGGGTGGCGAGCGCTGGCAGGTCGACGAGCATCTGGCTGATGCGCACCAGGGTGTCGGCGACGGCCTCGCGGCTGGCAGCGGCGGTGTCGGCCAGGGTGCCGAGCAGGCGGCCGACGTCGGTGCGGCCGACCAGGGCGTCGGCCAGCACGAGGTTGAGCGGCGGCAGCTCGTAGGCCAGGTCGTGCACCACGCGTGCGGCGCCGCCGCCGGGCCCGAAGCCGATGGCGGGGCCGAACACAGGGTCGTCGGCGACGTGCACAGACAGCGCGCGCGCCGGCGGCGGGCGGTGTCGCACCAGGACGCCGTCGGGCGAACCGTCGGCGAGGAGCAGGCGGGCCGCAGCGCCGGCGCCGGCCGCGTCGGCGGCGTCGAGGCAGTCGACGCGGGCAGCGCCGTCGTCCGGGGCGCCGGGATCGGGGGCGCCGGGATCGGGG
>CAXSER010000471.1:0-2370 GCA_964236315.1 uncultured Acetobacteraceae bacterium
GGACGGTGCCGACGCGCGCCGGGTCCGGAGGCGCCTCGGCCGGGTCCGGAGGCGCCGCGGCCGTGTCCGGAGGGGCCGCGGCTGTGTCCGCGGACGCCGGGCGCGGTGCGGAGTTGCCGACGACCCGGACGGGACTGCGGATCCTGCTGGTGGAGGACAACGCGATGGTGCGGTTCAGCATGGAGGCGATGCTGTCGGACCTGGGGCACGCGGTCATGGCGGCCGGCAGCGCGGCGGAGGCCATGGAGCTGGCCGGGGGTGGCGCCGAGGTGCTGGTGACCGACCTAGGGCTGCCGGACCTGGACGGGCTGACGCTTGCCCGGCACCTGCGGACGCTGCAGCCGTCGCTGCGCGTGGTGGTCGCGTCGGGGCGGCCTGGCTGCGCGCCGGACATGGTGTGGCTGCAGAAGCCGTTCGACCTGGACCGGCTGCGCCGCGCCGTCGAGGACAGCGCGGCCCGCGCCGGGTGAGCCGGCGCGGGGTGGCGCGCGTCAGCCGGCGTTGCGCCAGCGCTCCAGGTCGGCGTCGAAGTGGTGCGGGTTGGCGGCCTGGATGAGGCCGATGGCGGTCTCGATCTGGCCCGCGGCCGGGCGCACCGTCAGCACGGTCTCGTCGTTGGAGGCGGCGTCGCGCAGCGCGGTGGTGCTGTCGTCGGGCAGGACGGCCTCGCGCAGGCGGCCGAGCAGGCTCTGGTCGGGGGCGGCGACCGCGTGGTCCAGGCCCGCGCCGCCGGAGAGGACGACGTCGGATTCGCCGAAGCCCGCGCCGAGCAGGGCCGTGCGGGCGGACTCCGCCTCGGCGCGGGTGCGGAAGGTCGCGGTCATGGACCGGTCCTCGAGGGTGGCCTCGGGGGTGTGCAGCGGTCCGTTGTCGGTGGTCGGGCCTTGGGTCATGGGGAGCCTCCGTTGCCTGGCCTCTCCTACGGGGCGCACGGCCCGCGGTTCCCTGGCGGGGTCGCGGGTGCGGGTCCCGGTGCGGGTCCCGGTGCGATCCCCGGTGCGATCCGGGGCGGGCGCGGTGGTCAGCCGACCTTGGTGATCGCCCACTTCACGGTCTGCGCGCCGTCGGCGTGGCCGCTCAGCACGACCTGCTCGGCGCGCCGGGGCTCCAGGCCGCCGAGGTAGACGCTCTCCTCCAAGGACAGCTTCGCGCCCTCGGCGCGCAGCCGCCAGCTTCCGGAGGGCAGGCGCAGCAGCACCGCCTCGCCCTCCTGCTGCACGGCGGCGGTGACCGCGGGATGCAGGTGGAAGCGCAGGGTGTAGGCGCGGGGCACGTCGCCCTCCAGCGCGTCCTCGCCGCGCACGTCCTCGCCGCTGTCGGCCATGTAGAGGCGGCGGCGGTGCACGGTGCCGAACGGCCTGCGGTAGCCGTCGTGGCTGGCCTCCAGCCAGTGCGCGCCGTTGGCCTCCTGGCGCTGCACCTCGACCTTCTCCGGGCGGCGTCCGAGGCCGGCGGGCTTCAGCTCGGAGGAGTTCATGTCGCCCACGGTCAGCGTGGAGTGGGCGGCGGTGCTGCGGCTGGCGTCGTGCCACTCGCCCGAGGCCGCCGGGCTGGCGCCGCAGTTCACGATCAGGCGGTCGCGGCCGACCGACATCTCCATCGACAGCGTGCCGGCGTGGGCGAGCCGGTCCAGCCCGGGCTGCGGCGGCGCGCCGGCGTCGACCACCACCACGGAGCGCCCGGCCTGCAGGCGGTGGAAGCCGCCCTCGGCGAGGCCCGCCGGCGCGCGACCGCCGCGGCCGGCCTGGCCGAGCACGAGGTCGATCAGGCTGGCCGGCTCCTCGCGCGCGCCGTTGAACAGCACCAGGCCGCCGTCGCCGTGGCGCAGGGCGCGCAGGGCGGGCGCCATGCGCTCGATCGCGGCGGCGAGCGCCGGGGGCTGCGAGGCCTGGGCGGCGTGCAGCAGGGTGCGGATCTCGATCAGGTCCTGCAGCGCCTGGAGCTGGGCGGCGGGGCTGCGCTCGGCGTGGCAGCCGTCGGGGAGCACCTGGCGGCCGATCTCCTGGGGAAGCTGGCGGAGCGCGCGGGTCAGGTACGCCGCGTGGTCGGGCAGCGCCACGGCGGCGGCGACCAGGCCCTTCAGCGCGGTGAGCGCGCGGCCGTCGATCTCGTCGCCGGGCAGCAGGGCCGCGAGCCAGCGGGCGTCGGTGACGAGGCGGGCCATGAGGCGCTGGCGGAAGGCGTCCTCGGCGGAGGCGGCGAAGAAGTCGTAGTGGCCGAGCCAGGCGGCGATGCGCGCGCCGGCGACGTCGGGACGGCGCGAGACGGGGTCCGAGCTGCCCTGCGCGATCCACTCGGCGACCAGGGCGCGGGCGCGCAGGCGGGCGCCGTCGGTGCCGAGCGCGCGCAGGTCGCGCAGCCAGGTGAAGC
>CAXSER010000472.1:0-2363 GCA_964236315.1 uncultured Acetobacteraceae bacterium
AAATCCGCAGTCCGGATGGGCATGCCGGTTCGAGTCCGGCGGCGGGCACCAGCATCGGCGAAGCGGCCGGGCGCCACTGCCCGCGCAGCCCGGTCGGGCAACAGCGCCGCCGGACCATGACCCACGCACCATGCGCCGGAGCAGGTAGAAACCCCATGGCGACTCAGGCTACGGCGTGTTCTCCGCGATCTCGATGAACCCGACGTGCACCATCGAGGCACGGGGCGTATACCGGGCGTACAGCGCCATCCGCCCATGCATCGACTGCCGTGTCGCAACAACTGCCCAGTTGGCGCCACCCGCTGCCGCCAGACCAGCCGCGACCACCGCGACGCCGGCCGCCGCCCGCAGCGTTCCTGGCCGGAACAAGCCGGCCATAACGGCGCGTACCCTCTGGCTCCAGGCCGGCAATTCTCTGTCGCGGTCAGTGTACGCCATCCGACCCTCCCTGCAGCGGTGGACTTCCTGCCCCGCCTTGAGTTGATGCTGCCACCACCACACGTTGCACTTCCACCAAATAGTGGACGCAGCCCGCCCGAACCGCGATTCGTCACCGCAACGACCTGGCTTCGCGGGCAGCGGACGCCCGCCGCATGCCACGGCGCCGCAACGAAGCGCCCCGCGCCGGCCCGGGCGCCGCGACGCCCGCCCGCTCAGGACAGCAGGCTGGCGAGGCTGTCCGTGGCGACGCCGCGCAGCACGATCGTGGTGCCGTCGGACAGGCCGAGCACCGCGCCCGTGCTGCCTGCGACCAGCGTGGGGCTGCCGGCATACCCGGCGAGACGGATGTGGTCCGTGCCCGCCGCGAAGCCGGACACCGTGTCCGCTCCCCCGGTCAGCCCCGCGGTGAAGTCGAGCAGGGTCGGCCCGCCCTGGCCGAGGAACAGCGTCTGGTTGCCCGACCCGGCCTGCACCGTGGCGGCCCCGGTGCCGCCCACGAAGCTGTCGTCGCCGTGGCCGAGCAGTACCTGGTCGCTGCCGTCGCCGCCGAAGTCGATGTCGATCTCCGCCGCCCCGGCGCCGGCCAGGGTCTCGTTGCCCCCGCCCGCCGCCAGGATGTCCCCGCCGGCCGCTGACGCGCCCAGCCGGTCACCGTCCGAGTGGCCCGCGAGGAAGGTGCCTGCGCCGTTGGCCGAGAGCACGCTGCCGCCCGCGCTGCCCGCGAACACCGCGCCGACGCCCGCCGCCACCGTCGCCGCGCCTGCGCCGTCCACGATCAGGTCGCTCTCCCCGCCGCCGGAGAACCGCAGGGTGCCGGTGCCGCCGAACATCGTCAGCGAGCCGCCGCTGCCGCCGGTGCCGGTGAAGCTGCCGGCGCCGCCGATGATCTCGTCCGCGCCCGCGCCGCCGTGGTAGGCGACGTCCCCGTTGCCGGCGAAGGCCGTCAAGGTGCTGCCCGCCTCCCCGCCGGACAGCACCAGCGCCGAAGCGCCCTGGTCGACCACCAGCGCGCCGCCGCTGCCGCCCACGAAGGTCAGCGTGCCGCCCTGCCCGAACACGGCAACCTCACCGGCTGCGGCGCCGGAGACGGTGTCCGTGCCCTGGGTGACGACGAAGTCGGTGCCGCCGGTGCCAGAGAAGTGCTGCCCCGGCGCCAGCGTGACCGTGCTCCGCGCCGGTGCGGCGAACCGGTCGGTAACCGGAACCCCGCTGTCGGCAAGGATCGCCACGTCGAGCTGCGAGATGTCGCGGGTGACACCCGGCGGCAGCCCCAGGCCGCTCATCAGGTCGTTCGCGTTGGGATCGGCCGTGCCGTCGGCCACGTGGTAGTAGTTCTCCCCGTTGTCGAGCGTGCTAAGGACCACGTCGCCGCCGTTGACCAGCCTGGCCTCTGGGCCGGTGAACACGGCGCTGCCGTCCGCGCCGATCGCGACGTAGTGGTCGTACGTCGTCTCGACGCTGCCGCGCGTGCCGCTGCTCGAGATGAACCCGTTCTCGCCCAGGCCATGGTCGATCTCGTGCTCGAACAGCGAGACGGCGTCGTAGTCCTTGCCCGGTACCTTGCCGTCCAGGCCGGTGTAGAGCTGTGTCAGCACGGCGGTGCTGACCCTGACGTCAATGTCCGAGCCGCTGCCGCCCTGGCTCTTCTGGATCGAGGGCAGGTGGGTGCCGGTTTGCATCTCGTAGAGCGTCGACGGGGTCTCGAGGGACCTGCCGTCCAGGACCTTGCCCGAGGCGACGTTGGAGTCGGGCGCGCCGTCCGCCAGCACGCCGGAGGGCAGCGCCGCGAACTGCAGGTCCACGGTCAACGTGCCCTGCCCCGCAAGGTGCGACGCCCAGTCGTCGGCGGCCTGCTGCAGGTCGGCAAGCAGGGCCTTGTCCAGGAACCCGCCGAGGTCGGAGGGGTCGTCAAGCGTGGCCAC
>CAXSER010000473.1:0-2351 GCA_964236315.1 uncultured Acetobacteraceae bacterium
CACCCTCGGCGACGCGACCTTCGGCGGCACCGTCGCCCTGCGCTCGATCGCCCCCTCGGCCGCCGCCCCCACGCTCTCCCCCACCGTCTCCTTGGGCTCCTTCGCCACCCGCCTCGCCGGCGTCCTCCTCGACTCCGGCCCCGGCCTGCTTCCCGGCGGCGCCCGCGGCGTGCTCGACCTCGAATCCAGCCGGTCCGACGGCGCGCTCTCCCTCGCCGCCCAGCGTCGCGCCACCGCCTTCGGCAAGCTCGTCGTCCCCCTCGGCCCCGACGCCACCCTCACCCTGGCCGCCAACGCGTCGCGCACCTCGCAGAACGAGCCCCCCGGCGCCACCCGCGCCCAGATCGCGGCCACCGGCCCCTCGACCGCCCTGAACGCCGACCCCCGCTCCCAGGCCTACGAAGGCTACAACGGCTCCACCTACCGCACCGACATCGCCTACGCCGCCCTCGCCGCCACCCCGACCCCCGCCCTGGCGCTCTCCACCACGCTCTACACCTACGGCCTCGACCGCCACTTCGGGCAGGGCCTCGACCCCGGCGGCGAGACCCCGAACGGCACCGCGCTCTCCCCCGACGACGTCCCCGGCCAGTCCGCCCGCAACGGCCTGCGCGCCTGGGGCGCCATCCTGCGCGCCGTGCAGACCCTGCCCGCCGCCCTCACCCTGGAGGCCGGCCTCTGGGCCGAGCGCCAGGCCAACTCGCGCAGCCTCGTCGAGGTCGACCTGTCCGCCGGCGGCACCCCCAACCCCGTGCTCCCCGCCGTCCCAGGCACCCCCGGCTCGGCCGCCATCGACCGCCTGCAGCACGAGAGCCTGCTCACCGTGCAGCCCTACGCCCAGCTCGGCTGGCGCCCCCTCGCCTGGCTCACCCTGACCGCCGGCCTGAAGGGCGCCTGGTTCGCCCGCGACATCGACGCCCCCGTCATGCAGGGCACCCGCCTGCCCACCCGGGTCGAGCGCGACTTCGGCGCCCCCCTGCCCTCGGTCTCGGCCCTGCTCCGCCCCGACCCGCGCTGGAGCCTGTACGCCCAGGCCGCGCGCGGCTTCCTCGCCCCCCGCCTGCAGCTGTTCGACGTGACCGACCCCCGCACCGCCCCGATCGCCCCCGAGCGGACCTGGAACGTCCAGATCGGCACCGCCTGGCGCTCCCACGGCCTGAGCGCGAGCGCCGACCTCTACGGGATCCTGTTCGACGACGCCGTCGGCACCCGCACCGTGGCCGGCGACACCGTCGCCTACGCCGCCGGCAGCGCGACCTACCGCGGCGCCGAGGCCGAGGCGACGCAGTCCCTCGGCGCCGGCCTCGCCCTCTACGCCAGCGGCTCCCTCAACCTCTCCCGCCAGGCCGCGACCGCCGCCCCCGCCCCCGCGACCCCGCAGTTCACCCTGTCCGGCGGCCTGCTGCTGACCCGCGATCCCGTCACCGCCTCGCTGATCGAGCGCTGGACCGGCGGCTCCTACGGCGACACCGCCCGCGCCCAGTGGATCGCCCCCTACGCCCAGCTCGACGCCGCCGCCGCCACCACGCTGCACCTCGGCCCGACGCCCGTCACGCTGCGGCTCCAGGCCTACAACCTGCTCGACAGCCGCAAGGTCGACGGCCTGGCGGGCTACACGCTGGCCGCCGGCACGCCGCTGTTCTGGACCCAGGCCGGCACGTCGGTGTTCGTGTCCGCGACGTCACGGTTCTAGCGGCCGCCACCAAGGCAGAAAGAAAGCGTGTTCTTTCTTGAAAGAAAGAACCAAAGAACTTTCCCCACAAGAATTCCGGAGCCAGCCGCCGGGGTCCCGACCTCATGTGCAAAGTCTTTTTGCTTCTTTTTCTCCAGGAAAAGAAGACTCTTGCTTCCTCCCTGAAGAACGCAGGGCCGGGCCTGTGCCCGACCCCGCCTTCGGCTCAGTGCGTGCCCGGCGCCTGGTTGCCGACCGCGCTCGGCAGGCTGGTCTGCGCGCCGGTGGTGTCGCGTGCGCTGGTGCCGGTGCCGGCGCTGCCGGTCAGGTCCGTGCGGCTCTCGGACGCCATGGCGTGGTGATGGCGGTGGTGGCGATGGCGGTGGCGGCGCGCGTGGTGGGGGTGCGCCGGCGACGTGGTGGCGGTGGTGTCCTCGGTCTGTGCCTGCGCGGCGGGCGCGGCCAGCATCGGCAGGCCGAGCGCGAGGCTGGCCAGGGTGGCGATCAGGATGCGTCGCATGGGTGTGTCCTCGGGGTTTCTTGCTGGGTGTGCGGTGCCGGCCCGGCAGGCGCGGCGGCCGGGCGGCGTGCTGCGCGGACGTCGCGCAGCCGGCACGCCCCGCCGACCTGCCACGCGCGGCGGCCGTGTCGCAAGACGGTGGTGCCCGTTTTGCAACAT
>CAXSER010000474.1:0-2347 GCA_964236315.1 uncultured Acetobacteraceae bacterium
CGCCGCCCCCGACTCCGCCGCCCACGCCGGCCCTGCACCTTCCCCAGCCCCGCCTCCCGCCGCCGCCCCGCCCGCTGCCGGCCACCCCGTCGCCGCCCCCCAGACCATCCGCGTCGGCGTCGACGTGCTCGAGCACCTGATGACCCTGGTCAGCGAGCTGGTCCTGGCCCGCAACCAGCTGCTCCAGCTCGCCCGCGGCAAGGAGACCGCCTTCGCCGCCCCGCTGCAGCGCCTGTCCAACATCACCTCCGACCTGCAGGAGGGGGTGATGAAGACCCGGATGCAGCCGATCGGCCACGCCTGGAACAAGCTGCCCCGCCTGGTCCGCGACCTCGCCCACGACCTCGGCAAGACCATCGACCTCGCGATGAGCGGCCAGGACACCGAGCTGGACCGCCAGGTCCTAGAGCTGATCCGCGACCCCCTGACCCACATGGTCCGCAACAGCGCCGACCACGGCCTGGAGCCCACCGCCACCCGCCTCGCCGCCGGCAAGCCCGCGACCGGCCGCGTCTCGCTCAACGCCTTCCACGAGGGCGGCCACATCGTCATCGAGGTCGCCGACGACGGCGCCGGCCTCGACGCCGCGCGCATCCGCGCCAAGGCCCTCGCCCGCGGCCTCGCCCCCGAGGCCGAGCTGGCCGCCATGCCCGACGCCCAGCTGCACCGCTTCATCTTCCACCCCGGCTTCTCCACCGCCGAGGCGGTCACCGCGATCTCCGGCCGCGGCGTCGGCCTGGACGTGGTGCGCAGCAACGTCGAGCAGATCGGCGGCGTGATCGACCTGCGCTCCGTGCCCGGCGAGGGCACCACCTTCACCATCCGCATCCCGCTCACCCTGGCGATCGTCGCCGCCCTGGTCGTGCAGGTGCGCGGCCACCGCTTCGCCATCCCCCAGCTCAGCGTGATCGAGCTGGTCGGCGTCGGCGCCTCCGGCATGGGCCGCGCGATCGAGCACATCGACGCGACCCCCGTGCTGCGCCTGCGCGACCGCCTGCTCCCCCTGGTCGAGCTGCACGCCCTCCTCGCCCTCGACCCCATCCCCGATGCCCCGCCCGCCTTCCCGGACGCCCCGCCCCACGCCCTCCGCCACACAGGACCCCACGACGCCCCCTGTCGCACCCGCGACACCGGACCCCGCGCCGGGCCGGCCACCCCCCCGCACGCCGGGTCCGGCGAGGGGCCGGACTGCACCTCGATCGTCGTCGTGGTGCAGGTGGGCTCCGCCACCTTCGGCCTGGTGGTGGACCGCGTGTTCGACACCGAGGAGATCGTGGTCAAGCCGATGGCCGCGGTGCTGCGCCACATCCCCCTGTTCAGCGGCAACACCATCCTGGGCGACGGCTCGGTGATCATGATCCTCGACCCCGGCGGCATCGCGCGCGCGAGCGGCATCCTCGGCGGCCGCGAGGGCAGGGCGGTGGCGCCCGCGCCCGCCGCCTCCAGCTCCGCCGACGCCACCGCCATGCTGCTGTTCCGCGCCGGCCCCGGCGCGCCCAAGGCGGTGCCGCTGGAGCTGGTCTCGCGCCTGGAGCACATCGCGCGCGAGAAGATCGAGACCGCGGGCGGCCTCCCCGTCACCCAGTACCGCGGCCGCCTGATGCCGCTGCTCGCCATGGACGGGGTGCGCCAGGACGCGCGCGCCGCCCAGCCGGTGCTGGTGTTCAGCGACGCCGGCCGCACCATGGGCATGATGGTCGACGAGATCGTCGACGTGGTGCAGGAGCCGCTGGTGGTCGAGATCGGCTGCGGCCGCACCGGGCTGCTCGGCACCGCGGTGATCGCCGGCCGGGCCACAGACGTGGTCGACATCGGCCACTGGCTCACGCTCGGCTGGCGCGACTGGTTCGGCGCCGCCGCCGGCCAGGATGGCAGGCCGCGCCTGCTCGTCGTCGAGGACAGCAACTTCTTCCGCACCCTGGTGGTGCCCACGCTGGCCGCCGCCGGCTACGACGTCACCCACGTCGACTCCGCCGCCGCCGCGCTGCGACTGCGCGACGACGGCGCCCGCTTCGAGGCGATCGTCTCCGACATCGAGATGCCCGGCATGGACGGCTACGCGCTCGCCGCCCGCCTGCGCGGGTCCGGCCCGTGGTCCGCAGTGCCCCTGGTGGCGCTGAGCGGCAGCGGCAGCCCCGCCCAGGCCAGGGAGGCCGGCTTCGACGACCTCGTGCGCAAGGGCGAGCGCGACCTGCTGCTCGCCACCCTGGCCCGCCACGTCTCCCGCCGCTCCCCGCCCGTCCCTGGTGCCGCCTCCTGGGCCACCCCCGGTCCCGCCCCCCCGCCGGCGCCCGGGACCGCCGCCTGGCCCGCCTCCGTGTCCGCCCCCGAACGCCCGCCCGCCCAC
>CAXSER010000475.1:0-2323 GCA_964236315.1 uncultured Acetobacteraceae bacterium
GCCAGGAGCACGCGCGCCTCCGGCGCCGCGCCGCGCCGGCGCGTCAGCCGGCGGGGCGTCGCGGCGGCCGTGGGGTCCTGCGCGCGCCACCTGGCCCGCAGCACGACCAGGGCGCCCGACAGGCCGGCCACGCCGAGCAGGAGCGACGCGCCCAGCAGCGACGCCAGGCCGGAGCGGCGCAGCTCCGCCAGCAGCGCTGGCTCGCGCAGCATCGCGGCGGCGACGCCCGACGCCAGGGCGAGCAGCATCGCCAGGTCCGCCAGCAGCAGCCTGCGGACCAGGCGGAGGGACCGGCGGGTGAAGGCGGGGCCGGGCAGCACGGCTAGGCCGGCGGGCACGGACGGGCCCCGCAGGCGCCCGGAGGACGCGGGGGCGCCCGGTCCGCGGTCGGCCGACTCCGCAGGCCGCCTCCGGGCGGAGCGCGGAGACGGCGCCCGCGGCCAGGCCCGCGTGCGTGGCTCACGCGCGCGCCGTCAGAACGTGCACTCGATGTTGCGCCTCGGCTCCAGCGTGATCACGCAGTGGCCCGCGCGCGCCGAGCTGACCTTGTAGACGTCGGCCTGGTAGCCGACCGTGCGTCCGTGCTCGACGATCGCGTCGAGCACGGCGAAGCCGAACTCGTCGTGCGCGAAGGTCTTGGTCGCGGTGGTGGTGGCGACGCTGCCATCGAAACGGTTGACGTCCACGGACTGCCTCCTCTGGCGGAACGCGGGCACGTTGGCGAAGCCGCCCGGCACGTCGCCGGTGTTGAGGTCGGGGTCGAGCAGAGTGCCGCCGGTGCCCACGATCAGCTGCGGCGCGTAGTGCGCGAAGTCGACGAAATTCAGGTACTCGAACTGGTGGATGTGGCCGGACAGGAACAGGCCGATGCTGGCCGGCACGCCGTTGGCGAACGCGGAGGCGGCGTAGGTGCCGCCCGCGAACACCGCCTGCTCGGTGAAGTCGCCGGAGTCGTCGGCCGGCACGGCCATCGAGCCGGTCGCGCCGTAGGTCAGGCCGAAGCTCGGCTTGTGGGTGGCGAAGATGTTCATCGAGTCCGGCCCGACCGCGGCCAGCACGTTGGTCAGGTCGACGTCGTAGTTCTGCGCCGTGGCCCTGGCGACCGCGGCGTCGTTGGCGAAGCTGGAGTCGTGGACCAGGAAGTTCACCCCGCCGGCCGGCACCACGTAGCTCGGCTCGAAGTCTGCGGTGTAGCTCGCCACGCCGCCCACCGGCGCGCCGGGCGCGGACGGGCCGCAGGCGACGCGCGCGGCGCTGTACGGGTAGGGATCGAGCAGGGCGAACCAGCCGCGCGCGCCGCGCCCGCAGCTCTCGTGGTTGCCGCGCGCCATGATCCACGGCGCCGTCGCCAGCAGCGGCCTGGCGGGGAAGAACACGTCGGCGTTCCAGGAGTCGAAGGTGTCGCCCCAGGTCTCGTAGTTCGCGCTGGTCGGGTCGCTGCAGCCGGGGAAGGCGCCGTTGCAGTTCGTGTCGCGGTAGAACCAGTCGCCGATCTGCACGATCAGGTCCGGGTTGAACAGCGACTCGTACTGCGCGAGGTAGGCCCAGGGGAACGCGGTCGGGCTGGCGCAGTTCTGCTGGTTCGAGCCGTTGGCCGACAGCGCGCCGTTCATCCGGCAGCCGGTGTCGGCCATCACCAGGATGCGGTGCGGGTGCTCGACCGGGAGCTTCAGCTCGACGCCGTCGATGCTCGCGGTGCGGTGGCCCGGGGGGACCACCGCCTCGCACTCGGTCCAGCTCGTCGTCGCCATCGGCGCGCCGCTGGCGAAGTTCGCGGGCGCGGTGTTCTGCACGAAGTACTGCGGGTAGCCGGGCTTGGCGTTGGTCGAGCCGGCGGCGCCGGGCAGGCTGGTCAGCGTGGCCGCGTCGAAGCGCGGCGCCATCGCGAGGGAGGCGCCGTGGTCGAGCACCGCGGCCGGGCAGGCGCCGCCGGTGATGATGGCGCGCGCCAGGATGGTGGAGCCGGTGCTGGCCGGGGCGTCGCCGTAGCTGCCGCGGGCCAGGGCGGCCGGGGTGCTGCCCGGGGCCATCTGGATCCAGCGCGCGACCACCGTGGTGTCGCCCGCCTGGTCGCGCGCGGCGTGCGCCGTCCCCGAGGCCGCGACGCCCACGGCCGCCAGTCCGATCCAGCCACGAGCCCGCATGCGTGCCTCCCGAGTTCCAGCGCCTGCTTACAGACGCCGCGGGATCGTTGCGTGACGGTTGCGAGAAAGCCGCCGGCGCAGGACGGCCGCGCGCCGGAACGCGCCGAAGCAAGGTCGAGGCCCCGCCTCGAACTCCGCCAGGGCGAGCCGCCCTGGACTGGCTCCTCTAAGGAGGCCGG
>CAXSER010000476.1:0-2311 GCA_964236315.1 uncultured Acetobacteraceae bacterium
GCGGCCTCCTGGCGGAGGCCTCGGGGTGCGCGGCCTCCTGGCGGAGGCCCGGGGGTCAGCGGTTGACGATCCGCCTCGGCATGGTCAGGGCGAGCAGGCTGCCGGCGACGATGCTGGCGGCCAGGGTGTAGACGCCGAGGTCGGTGGAGTGCGTCCGGTCGATGATCCAGCCGATCACGTAAGGGCTGACGAAGCCGGCGAGGTTGCCGACCGAGTTGATCACCGCGATCCCGGTGGCCGCCGCGGCGCCGGCCAGCATCGCGGTCGGCAGGCACCAGAACTGCGACAGGGTGGTCATCACGCCGACGGTGGCCACGGTGAGGCCGGCCATGGCGATCGTGGTGTCGCCGTGCGCGCCCACCGCGACCAGCCAGCCCAGCGCGCCGACCAGCCCCGGCACCGCGAGGTGCCAGCGCCGCTCGCGCGCCGCGTCGGAGCGCCGGCTGACCAGGACCATGGAGAGGGCGCCGCAGCCGTAGGGCAGCACGGTGAGCAGGCCGATGGCGAACGGGCCGGAGACGCCCGCGCCCCTGATCAGCGTCGGCAGCCAGAAGCCGACGCCGTACAGGCCCATGACGAAGCAGAAGTACACCGCGCACAGCAGCCACACGCGCGGGTTGGTGAAGCCGTCGCGCAGCGAGTGCGACTGCACGCCTTCCCGGTCGCGGGCGACGTTGCGGGCGAGCAGCGCCTTCTCCTCGGGCGAGAGCCAGCGCGCCGCCTCGATGCCGTTGTCGAGGTAGAGCAGCACGGCGATGCCCATCACCACCGAGGGCATCGCCTCGATCAGGAACAGCCACTGCCAGCCGGACAGGCCCTGCACGCCGCCCATGGACTGCATGATCCAGCCCGACAGCGGGCCGCCGACCACGCCGGCGATGGGGATGCCGGTCATGAACAGCGCGATCATCCTGCCGCGTCGCTCGGCCGGGTACCAGTAGGTGAGGTAGAGGATGACGCCCGGGAACAGCCCGGCCTCGGCCACGCCCAGCAGGAAGCGCAGGCCGTAGAACACCAGCGGCGTGGCCACGAACACCATGGCGCCGGACAGCACCGCCCAGGTCAGCATCACCCGGGCGATCCACACCCGCGCGCCGACCCTGTGCAGGATGATGTTGCTGGGCACCTCGAACACGAAGTAGCCGAGGAAGAAGATGCCGGCGCCGAAGCCGTAGACCGTCTCGCTGAAGTGCAGGTCGCCCAGCATCTGCAGCTTGGCGAAGCCGACGTTGACCCGGTCCAGGTAGGCGACGACGTAGCACAGGAACAGGAACGGGATCAGCCGCCAGGTGACCCTGGCGTAGACCGACTGCTCCGCGCGGACGGGACGCGGGACTCCTCCGGCGACGGCCTGCGACATGGTCCTGGACTCCCCGTGGATCCGCGCCACCGTTGGCCGGCGTGCGCGTGTTGCGGCGAGCGTCGGACGCGGGGCGCGTGCTTGACAAACGACGAGTTTTCACCCTCGCATGAAAAATATTCACCCGGACGGCCATGCGCCAGATCCCGAGCTTCCTCGCACTCAGGGCCTTCGAGGCCGCCGCCCGGCTGGGCAGCTTCGTGCTGGCCAGCGAGGAGCTGCACCTCACGCCCTCGGCGATCAGCCACCAGGTGCGCGCGCTGGAGGCGCATCTCGGGCGGCGGCTGTTCGTGCGGCGCAACCGCTCGGTCGAGCCGACGCAGGAGGGGCGCGGCCTGCTGGGGCGGCTGACCCCGGCGCTGGACGCGCTGGAGGCGGCGTGCCTCGAGGCCGGGCGGGCGGAGGTGGCGCAGACGCTGCGCGTGCACTGCGCGCCCTCGTTCGCCTCGAAGTGGCTGGGGCCGCGCCTGCCGCTGTTCATGCGCCGCCACCCCGGCATCGGCATACGGCTGTCGGCGAGCGCCGAGCCGATCGACCTGGCGCGCCACGAGGGCCTCGACCTGGTGATCGCCTACGGCGCGGTGCCGCCGCGGCGCGGCATCGTGGTGGAGTCGCTCGGCGTCGAGCAGGTCGCGGCGCTCGCGGCCCCGGGGCCGGGCCTGCGGCACGACACGCTCGACGCCGCGGCGCTGGGACGCCTGACGCTGATCGAGTCCGCGGTGAGCCCGGTGCGCTGGGCGGACTGGTTCGCGCTGAACGGGCTGGCGCTGCCGGCCGCAGGCGCCGCGCCCAGGCCGTCGTTCGACCGCGGCGCCCTGGCTGTGTCGGCCGCGGTGCAGGGGCTCGGCGTCGTGCTGGAGAGCACGCGCTTCGCGCGCGACGAGATCGCGCGCGGCGAGCTGGTGCCGCTGGGCGGCGGGGCGTCGCGCGCGGTGCCGCGCGAGCTGCACT
>CAXSER010000477.1:0-2306 GCA_964236315.1 uncultured Acetobacteraceae bacterium
GTCCAGGGGCGGCTCGCCCCTGGCGGGTCCGGGCAGAGCCCGGCCTTGCTTTCTGCCTTCCTTGCCTCAGACCTCCTCGACCCGCTCCACCCCCGCGAGCGCCTTGAGCGCGTGCGCCAGCCGCGGCGTCACCGTGTACCCGCCCGGCAGCGGGATCTCCACGTCCTGCGTCATCCCCAGCCGCGGCAGCAGCACGATCCGCCCGCGCCCCTTCGGCTCGCGCCCCAGCACCGCCTGCAGCGCCGGCACCGAGACCCCCTCGCCGAGCCACACGCGCATCCCCGCCCCTGCGTCGGCGGCGGCCTTGTCGAGCCCGACCACCCCCTGCGCGGTGATGCGCATCGCATCGCCCTCCATGCGCAGCTCCGCGCTCACGACCACCGAGCCACCCGGCACCAGCAGGTCGCGCGCCTGAGCCAGCGCCTCGCTGAACAGCGTCACCTCGAAGGAGCCGCTGCCGTCGGACAGCCGCACCCACGCCATGCGGCTGCCGGTGCGGGTGATGCGCTCCTTGATGTTGACGACGCAGCCCGCGAGCTTGACCCGCCCGCCGCCCTGCTGCGCGCGCTCCTCCATGCGGTTGGACGCCACCACGCCGAGGCGGCGCAGCAGCGGCGCGTAGCTGTCGAGCGGGTGCGCGGTGAGGTGGAAGCCCACCGCCTCCGCCTCGAACCCCAGCCGCTCCATCTCCGGCCAGTCCTCCACCGACGGCAGCCGCAGCGGCTCCGCCTTGCCCGCCGCCGGCGCCCCGAACAGCCCGATCTGCCCGGAACTGGCCTCCTCCGCGTTCGCCTGCGCCCGGCGCAGGATCGTCTCCGCCCCCGCGAACAGCCGCGCCCGGTTCGGATCGAGGCTGTCGAAGGCCCCGGCGCGCACCAGGTTCTCGATCTGCATCTTGCTGAGCTGCTTCGGGTCGATCCGCGCCGCGAAATCCGCCACCGACGCGAAGTCCCGCCCGCCCCGCGCGGCCACCAGCGCCACCATCGCCTGCCCGCCGACCTTCTTCACCGCCGCCAGGGCGTAGCGGATCGCCTGCGTGCCCGTCGTGGTGTCCACGGTGAAGTCCGCGCCCGAGCGGTTCACGTCGGGCGGCAGCACGCGGATGCCGAGCCGCTCCGCCTCCTGGCGCAGCGCCGCCAGCTTGTCGGTGTTGCCCACCGCGAGCGACATGCACGCCGCGAAGAACGCCACCGGATGGTTCGCCTTCAGCCACGCCGTCTGGTAGCTCACCAGCGCGTACGCGGCGGCGTGCGACTTGTTGAAACCGTAGTCCGCGAACTTGGCCATCAGGTCGAACACCTCGGCCGCCTTCGCCTTCGGCACGCCCCTCGCCTGCGCGCCGGTGGTGAACGTCTCGCGCTGCATGTCCATCTCTGCGCGGATCTTCTTGCCCATCGCGCGGCGCAGCAGGTCCGCGCCGCCGAGGCTGTAGCCCGCCATGGACTGGGCGATCTGCATCACCTGCTCCTGGTAGACCATGATGCCGTAGGTCTCGCTCAGGATGTCGGCGACGTCGGGGTGCGGCGCCACCCACGCCTCGCCGTGCTTCCGGTTGCAGTACGACGGGATGTTGGCCATCGGCCCCGGCCGGTACAGCGCCACCGCCGCGATCAGGTCCTCGAACCGGTCCGGCCGCATCTGGCGCAGGACGTCGCGCATCCCCGCCGACTCGAACTGGAACACCCCGCCCGCGTCGCCGCGCGACAGCATCTCGTAGGTGCGCACGTCGTCGAGCGGGATGCGCGCCAGGTCCACCTCGATCCCGCTGCTCTCCCGCAGCAGGATCAGCGCGCGCTGCAGGATCGTCAGCGTCGTCAGCCCGAGGAAGTCGAACTTCACCAGCCCGGCCTGCTCGACGTACTTCATGTTGTACTGGGTGACGAGCGTGTCCGTCTTCGGGTCGCGGTACAGCGGCACCAGCTCGATCAGCTCGCGATCCCCGATCACCAGCCCCGCCGCATGCGTCGAGGCGTGCCGGTACAGCCCCTCCAGCTCCAGCGCCGTCTTCATCAGCCGCCGGTAGCCCTCGTCGCCGTCGCGCATCTCCTGCAGCCGCGGCTCGCCGTCGATCGCCTGCTTCAGCGTGACCGGGTGCGCGGGGTTGTTCGGGATCAGCTCGGCGACCTTGTTCACCATGCCGAACGGCAGCCCCAGCACGCGCCCCACGTCGCGCACCGCCGCCCGCGCCTGCAGTTTCCCGAAGGTGATGATCTGCGCCACCCGCCCGCCGCCGTACTCGCCGCGCACGTAGTCGATCACCTCGTCGCGCCGGTCCTGGCAGAAGTCGATGTCGAAGTCCGGCATCG
>CAXSER010000478.1:0-2305 GCA_964236315.1 uncultured Acetobacteraceae bacterium
CCAAGGGCCCGGCCCTTGGCGGAGTCCAGAGGCAGAGCCTCTGGCCTTGCTTCCTCCGCCCTGCCCGGCCAAACCCCCCGACTCCCCCCATGACCGACATCGCCGCCCGCCGCCGCATCGCCCGCCTGCGCCGCATGCCCCTTCTGTCCCGCCGCCTGTGGCGGCGCCGCGTGATCGTCTGGTGCGGCGCCCTCGTCGTCGGCCTAGTCGCCGTCCTGTTCGCCTGGGCCGCCGACGACGCCACCCAGGTGTTCGGCGCCGTGGTCCGCCGTGCTCCCGCCGGGATGCTCCTGCTCGCCCCCGCCGGCCTGGCCCTCTCCGTCTGGCTGACCCGCGCCTACTTCCCCGGCGCCGGCGGCAGCGGCATCCCCCAGGTCATGGCCGCGCTGCACATGTCCGACCCCGCCTCGGTGCGCCGCGTGCTCTCGCTGCGCGTGGCCGGCGGCAAGATCCTGCTCACCCTGATCGGCCTGGCCAGCGGCGCCTCCATCGGCCGCGAGGGCCCGACGGTGCAGATCAGCAGCGCCATCATGCAGTCCCTCGGCGGCCTGCTGCAGCTCCCCCGCCGCGACGCCCAGCGCGCCCTCGTCCTCGCCGGGGGTGCTGCCGGCATCTCCGCCGCCTTCAACACCCCGCTCGCCGGCATCGTCTTCGCCATCGAGGAGCTGAGCCACTCCTTCGACGCCCGCACCAGCTCGACCCTGCTGATCGGCGTCATCATCGCCGGCATCACCACGCTGCTGCTCGACGGCAACTACACCTACTTCGGCATCACCACCGCGGTCCTGCCGCTCGGCCGCGCCTGGCTCGCCGTGCTGACCTGCGGCGTCGCCGGCGGCCTGTTCGGCGGCCTGTTCGCCCGCCTGCTGACCTCGGCGGCCGGCGGCCTGCCCGGGCGCCTCGGCCGCTTCGCCGGCGCCCGCCCCGTCGTCTTCGCCGCCTGCTGCGGCCTCCTCCTCGCCGCCATCGGCCTGGCATCGGGCAACACCACCTACGGCACCGGCTACGCCCAGGCCCGCGCCCTGGTCGCCGGCGGCGACCTGCCGTCCAGCTACTTCGTGCTCAAGTTCGCCGCCACGGTGGTCTCCTACGTCAGCGGCATGCCCGGCGGCATCTTCGCCCCCTCGCTCGCCGTCGGCGCCGGCCTGGGCCACTGGATCGCCCACCTGCTGCCACAGGCGCCCGCCGGTGCCGTCGTGCTGCTCGCCATGGTCGGGTACTTCTCCGGCGTCGTGCAGGCGCCCATCACCGCCGCGGTGATCGTCCTGGAGATGACCGCGAACCAGTCCATGACCCTGCCGCTGATGGCCACCGCCCTGCTCGCCTTCGCCGTCTCGCGCCTGGTGTGCCGCCGCCCGCTCTACGGCGCCCTGGCGCGGCGCTACCTCGCGACCGTGGAACGCCAGGACAGGGAGGACGCGAAGCAAGGTTGAGGCTCTGCCTCAAACTCCGCCAAAGGCTCGCCTTTGGAAACCTCGACCCAGGAAGGAAGCCTCGCGGCACGTCCTGACCCGCAAGGCCCTGTCTTCAATGTGGGATTCTCAAGGCGAGCCTTGAGCGGAGTCCAGAGGCAGAGCCTCTGGCCTTGCTTCCTGACCCGCCGCCCGCCTGTGCTCCTGCAGCCTCGGCATCAGCTCCACCAGGTTGCAGGGCCTGTGCCGGCTGTCGAGCTGCCACACCAGGATGTCGTCCCACGCGTCGCGCACCGCCCCCGTGCTGCCGGGCAGCGCGAACAGGTACGTCCCCCCCGCCACCCCGCCCAGCGCGCGCGACTGCATCGTCGACGTGCCGATCTTCGCGTAGCTCAGCATGCGGAACAGCTCGCCGAACCCCTCGATCCGCTTCTCCACGACGCGCCCGAACGCCTCGGGCGTGACGTCGCGCCCGGTGATCCCCGTGCCCCCGGTCGTCACCACCACGTCGATCGAGGGCTCCGCGATCCACGCCCGGAGCTGCCCCTCGATCGCGTCCGCGTCGTCGCGCAGCAGGGTGCGCGCCGCGACCCGGTGCCCCGCCGCCTCGACCCGCGCCACCAGCGCGTCGCCCGAGGTGTCGTCGGCCAGCGTGCGCGTGTCCGACACGGTGAGGACCGCGATCGCCACCGGCAGGAAGACACGGGTCTCGTCGAGCGGCATGGGAACACCTCCGGAATGCGGGGAGAGCTTGGCGCGCACGGACAAGGAAGCAAGGCCAGAGGCCCTGCCTCCGGACTCCGCCAAAGGCTCGCCTTTGGAAACCTGGACTTGAGTCGTGCGGGTCCGGGGGCGCCTGCCCCCGGCGGGTCCAGGGCAGAGCCCTGGCCTTG
>CAXSER010000479.1:0-2297 GCA_964236315.1 uncultured Acetobacteraceae bacterium
CGGTGCGCGGGGCCGGGGGCGCCTGCCCCCGGCGGGTCCAGGGCAGCGCCCTGGCCTTGCCTTGCCTGGCCTGGCCTTGCCTTGCCTTGCCTTGCCTCTCCCCGCGCGCCTCCGATTGCCGCACGCCCCCCCACGCCCTATCTGACCTCTGCGGCCATGTCGGTCGCGGAGCGCTGGTTGCATGAACGCCACGGGTGGTGTGCCGATCGATCTGATCCTGCTGGGGATGGTGGCCGCGTTCCTCGTGCTGCGCCTGCGCTCCATCCTGGGCCGGCGCACCGGGTTCGAGGGCACCCCCGCCGCCCCCGCCCGCCCCGCCGGCGCCCCGGTGATCGAGGGCCGCGCCGAGCCGATGGCCGCGCCAGTGACCCGCGCCGTGCCCGAGCCCACGAGCCCGCTCGGCCAGGTGCTGGCGCGCATCCAGGGCAGCGACCCCTCCTTCGAGCCGTCGCGCTTCCTGCAGGGCGCGGAGGCCGCGTTCCGCATGATCGTGGCGGGCTTCGCCACCGGCAACCGCGTGGCGCTGCGCAAGCTGCTCTCCGACGGCGCCTACGCCTCGTTCGAGGCCGCCATCACAGCGCGCGAGGACGCCGGCGAGACACAGCGCAGCGAGATCCGCTCGGTCGAGCAGGCCGCCATCACCGACGCCCACCTGCACGACGCCACCGCCGACATCACCGTGCGCTTCGTCTCCATGCAGGTCAGCGTCGTCACCGGGCGCGACGGCCTCGCGGTCTCCGGCGTCGACGGGCTCACCGAGCTGGTCGACGTCTGGACCTTCGAGCGCACCCTCGGCTCGGCCGGCGTCGCCTGGCGCCTCGCCGACGCGGTCAGCGGGTAGACAGCCAAGGCAAGGCCAAGGCAAGGCAAGGCCAGAGGCTCTGCCTCTGGACTCCGCCAAAGGCTCGCCTTTGGAAACCTCGACGGGGCCTCGGGCACGCCGCCACGGTCCGGGGCGCACGCGCCGCCCACGGCACCGGCCTGCCCGGCTTCGGCCCTCCCGCGCCCCGATTCCGTCCCGCGGCGCAGGACGCGGCCACGAAAAAGCCACGGAATGTCGCGCGCCGCAGGACGCTTTTGTCCCGTGCGGCAGGACGCATCCGTCCCGTCCCGCAGGACGCCCGGCCGCGGGCTCCGCATGGTCCGACGTCGGCGTTTCACTCCCCCGGCGTGATCGCCTAAAGGTTGGTGGATGGACAGCTATCTGCCGAACTTCTGGTATCTCGTGGTCGCCGGCCGCGCCGTGGCGCCGGGGCGCACCGTTTCCGCCACCCTGCTCGGCCAGGCGCTGCTGGTCGGGCGCGCGCGCGACGGCACGGTGTTCGCCTACGCCGACCGCTGCCCGCACCGCGGCATGCCCATGCGCCACGGCAGCTTCGACGGCGAGGCCCTGCAGTGCGGCTACCACGGCTGGCGCTTCCGCGCCTCCGACGGCCGCTGCACCTCGATCCCCGCGCTCGCCGAGCGCGACACCATCGACCCCGCCCGCTTCTCCCTGCGCGGCCTCCCCTGCCGCGAGGTCCAGGGCAACATCTGGGTCTACCCCGGCACCGTGGCCGGCGCGTCCGGTGACGCCGCCAACGCATCCGGCGACGCGGCCGGCGCCCCCGGCGGCACGACCGACGCCCTGCCCCCCGTCCCCACCATGCCCGGCTTCGAGGGCGTGGCACCCCAGGTCGCCGCGGTGATGCGCTTCCCGTGCCCCGCGGACGTGGCGACCATGGGCTTCATCGATCCCGCCCACCCCGCCTTCGTGCACACCTCGCGCTGGTGGAAGCGCAAGCCGTCCACCTCCCTGCGCCCGAAGGAGAAGGCGTTCGAGCCCGACGCGCTCGGCTTCCGCATGAAGCGCCACCACCTGAGGCACGGCGCCAATCCTTACCGCCTGCTCGGCGCCAACGTGCACGTCGACGTGACGATCCAGCTCCCCGGGCTGCGCATCGAGCACATCCAGGGCGACCGCCACTCCGCCTGCGTGCTCGCCATGTCCACGCCGGTCGGGCCGGAGCAGACCGACGTGCACTACTGCGTGTGGTGGAGCATGGGCTGGCTGTCGGCGGCGCGGCCCGCGGCGCGGTGGATGGCGCGCGACTTCCTGCGCCAGGACTACGACATCGCCGTCCAGCTCCAGGAGGGCGGCGCCCCGTTCCCGCCGCCGATGTTCGTGGGCGACGCCGACGCCCAGATCCGCTGGTTCCTGCGCGTGAAGAAGGAGTACCAGGCCAGCCAGGGCGAGCGGCGCGCCTTCGCCAACCCGCTGCGCGAGCAGGTCCTGCAGTGGCGGAGCTGACCGCGGG
>CAXSER010000480.1:0-2297 GCA_964236315.1 uncultured Acetobacteraceae bacterium
GCCCGCAAGCCCCGCGCAGCGCGCCGCCGCCCGCCGGATCATCGCCACCGCGGCGGCCGCGTCCTCGTCGGTGAGCACCAGCGGCGGCACCAGGCGCAGCACGTTGTCGCCCGCCGCCACCGACAGCAGCCCCTCCTCCGTGCACGCCTGCTGCACCCCGGTGTTCGCCACCCGGCACTTCAGCCCGAGCATCAGCCCCGCGCCGCGCACATCCTCGAACACGTCCGGACAGTCGCGCACCACCTCGCCCAGCGCGCCCCACAGCCACTCGCCCTTGCGCGCCACCTCGTCCAGGAACCCCGGCGCCAGCACCACGTCGAGCACCGCGTTGCCCGCAGCACACGCCAGCGGGTTGCCGCCGAACGTCGTGCCGTGGCTCCCCGGCGTGAGATGCCGCGCCACCGCCTCCTTCGCCAGCACGGCGCCCATCGGGAACCCCCCGGCGATGCCCTTGGCCGCACTCAGCACGTCCGGCTCGATCCCCGCCCACTCGTGCGCGAACAGCTTCCCCGTGCGCCCCATGCCGCACTGCACCTCGTCGAGCGCCAGCAGGATGCCGAACTCGTCGCACGCCGCGCGCAGCTCGCGCAGGAACCGCAGCGACGCGGCGCGGATGCCCCCCTCGCCCTGGATCGGCTCGACCAGCACGCCGGCCGTCTGCGGCCCGATCGCGTCGCGCAGCGCGTTGAGGTTGCCGAACGGCACGTGGTCGAACCCCTCGACCGCCGGCCCGAACCCCGCCAGGTACTTCGCGTTCCCCGTCGCCGACAGCATCGCCAGCGTGCGCCCGTGGAACGCGCCGTCGAAGCAGATCACCCGCACCCGCTCCGGCCGCCCCGTGGCCGCCATCGCGCGGCGCATCATCTTGACCGCGCCCTCGTTGGCCTCGGCCCCGGAATTGCAGAAGAACACGCTGTCCGCGAACGACGCCGCCACGAACCGCGCCGCCAGCCGCTCCGCCCCGGGCACCCTGTACAGGTTCGAGACGTGCATCACCCGCCCCGCCTGTTCGGCGATCGCCGCCACCAGCCCCGGATGGTTGTGCCCGAGCGAGCTGGTCGCGATCCCCGAGCCGAAGTCGAGGAATCGTCGCCCGTCCGCCGCGAACAGCCACGCGCCCTCCCCCCGCTCGAAGACGAGGTCGGCACGGTTGTAGGTCGGCATCAGGGCGGAAATCGTCACGATCGCATCGCCAGTCCACGCAGCACCCCGGCCGTCACCCCGGCAGCGGGGAAGCCGCGGCCGGTCGCGGGGGCAAGCGGCGATCTTGCGGCGTGGATTCGCGCGAAGTCAACGCGGGCGACCGCGCCCCGCATCGCGCCGGGCACCAGCCACCCCCGGACGGTCAGGCGGCCAGCACCGCCCCTGCGTCGCCGTCCGGCGCCGCCCCGCCCGGGGCGAGCACCGCACCCTCCGGGAACGCCGCCTGCAGCCGGTCGGCATGGCTCGCCAGGCCGGCGGCATCCAGGGCGCGCAGCAGCCCGGTCACCGCCTCGTCCGCGGACCCCACGACGGCCGCGACCGGCTGCTGCGCCACGGACAGGTGCGCGGCATGGCCGTGGGTCATCAGCACGGAGCCGAGCGCGCGGGTGAACAGCCCGACCAGGGCGTCGGTGTCCTGGTCGGCCGCGGGGTCCGTCATGGTGACGCGGCAGGTCTCCTCGCCGCCCGCGGCCGCACCGGACACGATCCGCCGGAACCGCACGACAACCTCGCCCAGCCGCGGCGCCGGGTCGGCGACGTCACGCGCCATCGCCACGCAGAAATCGAGCTTGAGGGCGACGTTGCCGAGCTGGTCGCGGTCCACGCTCTCCTTCAGGCTCACATCGTCCGCGGGCAGGGAGTCGAGCAGGGCCCTGACCATGGCCGCCGCCGAGGTCGCCTGCCGCTCGTCGACGGCGACCTCCACGCCGACCGCGGCGGGATCCATGTGCGACCGGATCCGCGCCTCGAGCAGCCGCGCCTCCTCGGGCCGCGCCATGAACCGCATCGCGATGGCCGGCGTCTCCGCCACCGCGAGGCTGATCCGGTGGCAAACGGGAACGGACAACAGCGACCTCCTGGCGGACGATCCGCGGGACGAGCCCGCGCATCCCTCTGTCGCCCAAGACCTACCATCGCGTCGTTAACGCCGGGTTGACGCCCGCCAAGGCCGCCCCGCCCCGGCGGCAGGCCCCGACGGCCCTGGCCTCGCCGCCGCCGCCGATGCCACACTCCCGCCATGCCGCGCCCCCCGCCCGACCAGCCCCCCGAGCAGCAGGCCGACCCGCACGCCGCCCGGCGTCCCGGCGGTCGTT
>CAXSER010000481.1:0-2292 GCA_964236315.1 uncultured Acetobacteraceae bacterium
CCAGTCCAGGGCGGCTCGCCCTGGCGGAGTTTGAGGCAGAGCCTCAACCTTGCCTACACACCTTCCCCCGCCTCCATCGCCGCCAGGAACGTCCCCGCCCTTGCCCGCAGCGCGCCGAGCTTTTCCGGCGCCATGCGCTGCATGGTCTTCACCGGCATCGCCATCCTGTGGTTGCCCGCGAACACGTCGGCATGGCGCGCGATGAAGTCCCAGTAGAGCGAATTGAACGGGCAGGCATTCTCGCCCACGCCCTCGCGCACGTCGTAGGCGCACCCGGCGCAGTAGTCGCTCATCCGGTTGATGTAGGCGCCCGACGCCGCGTACGGCTTGGACCCGATCACGCCCCCGTCCGCGAACAGCGCCATGCCGCGCACGTTGGGCATCTCGACCCACTCGTAGGCGTCCGCGTAGACGATGAGGTACCACTCGTCGACCTGCACCGGATCGAGCCCCGCCAACAGCGCGAAGTTGCCGGTGATCATCAGCCGCTGGATGTGGTGGGCGTAGGCGTGCTCGCGCGTGTCGACCACCGCCTGGTGCACGCAGTTCATCCGCGTCGCCCCGTCCCAGTAGAACTGCGGCACAGCGCGCGCGGCGCCGAGCGCGTTCTTGCGCCCGTACTCCGGCATGTGCAGCCAGTAGATGCCGCGCACGAACTCGCGCCATCCCAGCACCTGCCGGATGAACCCCTCCACCGCGTTCAGCGGCACGAGCCCGGCGCGGTAGGCGTCCTCGGCCGCCGCGCACACCTCGCGCGCGAGCAGCAGCCCGCAGTTCATCGACGTCGACACCAGCGCGTGGAACAGCGCGCTCTCCCCGGTCTTCATCGCGTCCTGCCAGTCGCCGAACTGCGGCAGCCGCCGCGCCACGAAATCCGCCAGCGCCGCGTGCGCCTCGCGCGACGTCACCGGCAGGCTGAACCCGTCCACCTCGCCGAAATGCCCGGCGAACCGCTCCGCCACCAGCGCCATCACCTCCAGCGTGATCGCGTCAGGCGCGAACTCCGGCGTGGCCGGCGCCTCGACCCCCCTGGGCAGCCGCTTGCGGTTCTCCGCGTCGTAGTTCCACTGCCCGCCCTCCGGCCCGCCGCCGTCCGGCCCGACCCCGTCGAGCAGCACCCCGTGCGTGCGCCGCATGTCGCGGTAGAAGAACTCCATGCGCAGGCTCCGCCTGTCCCGCGCCCACGCCACGAAATCCTGCACCCGGCACAGGAACCGCGTGTCGTCGCGCACCTCCACCTCGATCCCCAGCGCCTCGTGCCAGCGCCGCATGTCGTCGAGCAGCCGCCACTCGCCGGGCTCCGTCACCACGACCCGCCCGGGCCGCAGCCGCTCCGCCGCGCGCAGCACCTCGCCGCGCAGGCTGTGCGTGTTCGCGGGGTTATCGAGCCGCACGTACTCCACGCGCACGCCCCGCGCCTCCAGCGCCCGCGCGAAGTGGCGCATCGCCGAGAGCACCAGCACGATCTTCTTCTTGTGGTGGCGCACGTAGGTGCACTCCGCGTCCACCTCCGCCATCAGCACGACGTCGCGCGCGGCATCGAGGTCCGTCAGCGCCGCCAGCGATGCGCTGCACTGGTCGCCCAGCACCAGCCGCAGCGTCGCGATCCCGTCCTGCCCTGCCATGGCCCAGCCCCCGTTGCCTCGGCGGAAGTGGCGGCGCGGCGCAGGCAGGCAAGGTCGGGCTCTGCCCGAACCCGCCAAAGGCCAGGGGCCTCTGGAAACCCCTCCAAAAGCGGGCCCGGCTTTCGCGGACACGACCTGGGACAACGCCGGAGCTTCGTGGCAGTGTCCCTGCCATGCGCACGCTCCTGCTCCTGCGACACGCCAAGTCGTCCTGGGACGATCCCAGGCTCCCAGACCACGCGCGGCCGCTGAACCCGCGCGGCCGCCGCGCCGCGGAGTCGGTGCGCGAGGTCCTCGCCGGCCTTTCCCTGCGCCCGGAGCTGGTGCTGGTGTCCTCCGCGCGGCGCACCCTGCAGACCATCGCGGCCCTGGAGCCCTGGGATCCCGCGCCCGCCATCGAGCCGCTCGACGCGCTCTACCTGGCCAGTGCCCCGGACATGCTCGCCGCCCTGCAGCAGGGCAGCCACGACGCCGGTTGCGTGATGCTGGTCGGCCACAACCCCGGCCTGCACGAGCTGGCGCTGCTTCTCTGCGGCCCGGACTCCGATCCCGCCGAGCTGGCCCGCCTGGAGGACGCCTTCCCGACCGCCTCGCCCGCGGTGCTGCAGGCCGCCGCGCCCTGGCCCGACCTCGCGCCCGGCGCCGCCCCGCGGCGCCGCTCCATCCC
>CAXSER010000482.1:0-2291 GCA_964236315.1 uncultured Acetobacteraceae bacterium
CCAGGCGCCGCTGATGCGCGACGGTGGCGCCGGCGCGGGCGGCGGCCAGGGTCGCGGCGACCGCGGCCCCGGCAAGGCGTCACCGGATGCAGGCCTGGCGTCGGAGCCGGGGCGGGCGCTCGAGGCGGTGGTCGCCGGGGGTCTGGTGCCGGTGGTGGCCGCGGCGGCGGCGACGCAGGCCGGCGTGCTGTACGAGGGGTCCTGCGGCGGCGGGACGGACCCGGACAGCGTGTTCTGGGTCGCGTCGATGACGGAGCTGGCCACCGCGGCACTGGCGCTCGCCCTGGTGGAGGACGGGCTGCTGGCGCTCCACGGGCCGCTCGGGGCGCTGCTGCCGGACCTGGCCGCGCCGCAGGTGCTGGAGGGGTTCTCGCGGGCCGGCGAGCCGATGCTGCGCGAGGCGAGGCGCCCGGTCACGCTGCACCACCTGCTGACCCACACCGCCGGCGTCGGCTACGAGTTCTGGGACGCGACGCTGCTGCGGTTCCGCCGCGGGTCCGGGGCGCCGCCGGCGCTCGCGCGCCGTCTCGCGGGGCTGCGGCTGCCGCTGGTGTTCGACCCGGGCCAGCGCTGGCTGTACGGCATGTCCGGCGACTGGGTCGGCCGGGCGATCGAGGCCGCGACCGGGGCGACGCTGCAGGAGGCGATGGCCGCCCGCCTGCTGCGGCCGCTCGGCATGGCGGACACCGCCTTCGACCTGGACGCCGCGCGCGCCGCCCGTCTGGTGCCGACGCAGCGCCGCGACCGCGACGGTCTGCACCCCGCCGCCCTGCCCTGCGAGCGCGACGGCGAGTACCGCAGCGGCGGGTCGGGCCTGTTCTCCACGGTGCGCGACATGCTGCGCCTGACCCGGATGCTGCTCGGCCGCGGCGAGCTGGACGGCGTCAGGGTGCTGCGCCCTGAGACCGTGGGCGCGATGGCCACGCACCAGATCGGCGGGCTTCGGCCGACCGGGCTGCCCGCGGCTCGTCCGGACATGTCGTGCGCGGTCGAGCTGCCGCGTGGCGAGCCGGGCTGGGGCATGGGCGGGCTGGTGGACACCACGCCCTCTGCCGGCGGGCGCGGCGTCGGCACGCTGTCGTGGGGCGGCATCACGAACACCTTCTTCTGGGTGGACGGCGCGAAGGGGGTCTGCGGCGTGCTGGTCGCGCCGCTGCTGCCGTTCGCGGACCCGGGCGCGCTGGCGGCCAGCCGGGCGTTCGAGGCGGCGGTGTACTCCGCCCTGCCCGGCCGCTGATGGCAGCGGGCCGGCCAGGAAGGCAAGGTCGAGGCGCTGCCTCAAACTCCGCCAAGGGCCGGGCCCTCGGATCGCCTTTCTTAAAAGATGGGGATCCAAGGACCCCTGGTCCTTGGCGGGTCCGGGCAGAGCCCGGCCTTGCTTTCTTACGATCGACACGCCGCCGCCCTCCGGCCGTGTCTCGCCGAGCGGGACGCTGCGTGGCGGAAAGTTGGGGTGACGCGACGCGGCCGGACCGGTATGGACGGCCCGCGCCAGTGTCGCGGCGCGTCGCGGGACCCGGCTCGCCCGGCCGGAACGAAAGGGCGCGCCTTGCAGATGCAACCGGGCCGGACGGCCTGATCCGATGTTCGGCGGCTCCATCGCCGGCCTGCTCGACCTCGCGGGCCGCTCGCCCCTCGTGCAGGCGGGCCTCGTCATCGTCGGCACCTTCATCCTGGAGGACGCGGCCACCGTGCTCGCGGCCATGCGGGTGCAGGATTCCTCGCTGTCGTGGGTGGTGGCGCTCGGCGCGCTGTACGTCGGCATCATCGTCGGCGACATGGGGCTGTACGGGCTGGGGCGGCTGGCGGCGAGCTTCCCGCGGCTGCGGGGCCTGGTGCCGGAGCAGCGCCAGGCGCACGGGCGCGAGTGGCTGAACCGGCACACCTTCCGCGTGGTGTTCATCAGCCGGTTCATTCCCGGCGCGCGGCTGCCGACCTACACCGCCTGCGGCTTCCTGTCGGCGAGCTTCCGCCGCTTCGCGCTGGCGGCGGTGATCGCGACGCTGATCTGGACGTCGATGCTGTTCGGCATCTCGCTGCGCGTCGGGCAGGTGCTGGTGGACTACCTCGGCGCGTGGCGCTGGATCGGCGCGGTCGGCTTCGCGCTCGTGATCGTGGCAATGGGGCGCATCGTCGCCAGGATGCAGGGGGACACGCCATGAGCGAGGCGCTCGACACGCTGGCCACGGAGGGCACGGCGCCCGGCGTCGCCGGCTTCGACAGGCCCGGTCCGGCACGGGGCGTGGCCACCGCCGCCGCGATGCGCGACGGCCTGGCAGGCGACGCGGTCG
>CAXSER010000483.1:0-2275 GCA_964236315.1 uncultured Acetobacteraceae bacterium
GGCCAGCTCGGCGGGGGCGCCGAGGCGGGCGGCGGCGGCGGCCTGGTTGGCGCCCTTGCCGCCGAGGCCGAGGGCGTAGCGGGCGGCGTGCACCGTCTGGCCCGGCGCGGGCAGGCGGTCGGGGTAGGCGGTGACGTCGACGTTGACGCTGCCGAAGCTGACGATCGGGCCGGCGGGTACCGGGTGGGGCTGGTCGCTCATGCTGGATGCTCCCGGGGTGCGGTGGCCGCCGACTAGTCGCGCGGGGCACGGGGATGCGCAAGGCCGGGCCCGGCCGGATTGCGGCCCGTGCGGCGGCAGGCCCTTGTCGTGCGCGGGTCCGGGGGCGCCTGCCCCCGGCGGGTCCCCACTTCCAAGCAATGGGGCAGGGCCCTGGCCTTGCCTGGGCTGGCTACCCCATGGCGCGGGCGGAGAAGCGGGCGCGGTAGGAGTCCAGGATCACGGCGAGGATGATCACGAGGCCGGTGACGATCTGGCGGGCGAAGTCGGTGACGCCCAGCAGGATCAGGCCGTTGGCGAGCACGCCGATGATCGCCGCGCCGAGCAGGGTGCCGACGAGGGAGCCGCGGCCGCCGGACAGGCTGGTGCCGCCGATGATGACCGCGGCGATGGCGTTCAGCTCGAAGCCGATGCCCAGGATCGGGTTGGCGATGGTCAGGCGCGTCATGTAGGCGACCGCGGCGATTCCCACGCACAGGCCGGTGACGGTGAAGGCCAGCAGCTTGAACACGAACGGGCGGTGGCCGGAGAGGCGCACGGCCTCCTCGTTGTTGCCGATGGCGTAGATCATGCGGCCGAACACGGTGCGGGTCAGCACGACCCAGCCGACCGCCAGCAGACCCAGGGCGAGCACGAACATCGCGGGCACGCCGAGCACGGTGGCGGTGCCGAACGCGTCGAAGCTGTCGGGGAAGTCGTAGAGGGTGCGCGCGTTGGTCACCTCCAGCGCCGCGCCGCGGGCGACGTTGAGCATGCCCAGGGTGACGATGAACGACGGGATGCCCCAGAACGAGGCGACGAAGCCGTTCAGCGCGCCGCAGGCCATGCCGACGCCGAGGCTGGCCAGCACGGCGAGGCCGATGGCGGCGGCCTCGGGCAGGGTATCGAGCTTGAGCACGCTGCCGGCGACCACCGCGCACAGGGCCATGACCGCGCCCACCGACAGGTCGATGCCGCCGATCAGGATGGCGAAGGTCATGCCGGTGGCCAGGATCAGGTTGATGGTGATCTGGGTGAGGATGTTGGCGACGTTCTCGGCGCTGGTGAAGTCCGGCGCCAGCGCGGTGAAGAACGCCACCATGGCCAGCAGGGCGAGGCCGATGCTGGCCTCGCGCAGCGCACGGCGGCCCCAGGCGCCGGCGCGCGACGGGGGCGCGGCGTCCGGCTGCGGCGAAGGGATGGGGGCGTCTGGCATGGCGGACCTCGAGGTGTCGTCGGAGCGGCGGGCTTCACAGGAAGGCAAGAATCTTCTTTTTCTGAAGAAAAAGAAGCAAAAAGACTTTTTCTATAAGACTCAAGATCCCCTGGGCGGCTCCGGATCCTTATGGACAAAGTTCTTTGGTTCTTTCTTTCAAGAAAGAACTGCTTCCTTTCTGTCATGGCGAATGGCAACGGCGCTGGTCCACTAGAGGAAGCGGCTGTAGGCCAGGGACAGGATGCCCTCCTCGCTGAAGTCCGCGCGCGAGATCTCGCCGGCGAGGCGGCCGCGGGAGAGCACCAGGATGCGGTCGCACAGGTGCATCAGCTCGGGCAGCTCGGAGGAGACCACGAGGATCGCGCGGCCTTCCGCGGCGAGGCGGCCGAGGAGGGCGTAGATCTCCGCCTTGGCGCCGACGTCGATGCCGCGCGTGGGCTCGTCGAGCATGAGCACCTTCGTCTTGTCGCCAAGGAGCCAGCGGGCGAGCACGACCTTCTGCTGGTTGCCGCCGGAGAGCTGCACCACCGGCTGCTGCGGGCCGGACAGGCGGATCACCAGCTCCGCGGCCAGGCGGCGGGTGACGTCGCGTTCGGCGCGCGGGCGCAGGAAGCCGAGGCGGGCGACGCTGCGCAGGCGGGCGAGGGTGACGTTGACGGCGGCGGCCATCGGCAGGACCAGGCCCTCCTCCTTGCGGTTCTCGGTGAGCAGGCCGAGGCCGTGGCGCGTGGCGTCGCGCGGGGAGCGGACCCGCACGGGCACGCCGTCGCGCAGGATGCGGCCGCCGCGGCGGGGATCGGCGCCGAAGATCGCGCGCACCACCTCCGTGCGGCCGGCGCCGACCAGGCCGGCGAGGCCCAC
>CAXSER010000484.1:0-2274 GCA_964236315.1 uncultured Acetobacteraceae bacterium
GCCAGCGGCTGGTGGCCACCGAGCGCAGCCGCCGCGCGGCCGCCCGCCAGGCCCGCGAGCGCGCCCGCACGCTGCAGCAGGCCGAGGAGCGGCGCCTGGGCGAGTGGGAGGGCGAGCTGGTCGGCGTCGACGCGCTGCCCGCGCTTCTCGGCGCGCCCCGCCGCCTGGTGGAGCGCTGGATCGCGGAGGGGCTGGTCCCGGTCGCGCGCAGCACGACGGTGCGCCGAGACGGCGAGGCGCGCGAGGAGCTGGAGTTCCACCCCGACCAGATCGCCGCCCTGCGGCCCAAGGTGGCGCGCTGGACGACGCGCGAGGCCGAGCCGGAACGCGCGCGCATCTCCAACGGGGCGATCGCGCGCCGCGCCGGACTCGACCGCTACGCCGCGCATTTCGCCGAGGCCCGCGCGCTGGCGCGGCGCATCACCGTGGTGATCGGCCCCACCAACTCCGGCAAGTCTCACTACGCGCTGGACCGGCTGGCCGCGGCGGAAAGCGGCGTCGCCCTGGCGCCGCTGCGCCTGCTGGCGCTGGAGTTCCAGGACGCGCTGGCCGCGCGCGGGGTGCTGGCCAGCCTGATGACCGGCGAGGAGCGCCAGGTGTTCCCCGACGCGCGCCACGTCGCCTGCACCGTGGAGATGGCCCACACCAGCCGCGCCGTGGAGGTGGCGGTGATCGACGAGGCGCAGATGCTGGCCGACCCCGACCGCGGCGCCGCCTGGACCGCGGCGATCATGGGCATCCCCGCGCGCGAGGTGATCGTGCTGGGCGCGCCCGACTGCCTGCCGCTGGTGCGCCGCATCGCCGAGCTGTGCGACGAGCCGGTCGAGGTGGTGCGGCTGGAGCGCAAGGGCCCGCTGCGCGTCGCCGCCGAGGCGGTCGGGCTGGCCGCGGTCACCGACGCGGACGCGGTGGTGGCGTTCTCGCGCCGCGAGATCTTCGCGCTGCGCGAGCAGCTCTCGGCGCGCGGGCGCACGGTGGCGGTGATCTACGGCGCGCTCGGCCCGGAGGTGCGCAGGGCGGAGAGCCGGCGGTTCCGGGAGGGCGACGCGCCGATCCTGGTCGCGACCGACGCGATCGGCATGGGGCTGAACCTGCCGATCCGGCGCGTGGTGTTCTCCGCCCTGGTGAAGTGGGACGGGAAGCAGGAGCGCTCGCTGACTCCCTCCGAGGTGCGCCAGATCGGCGGGCGCGCCGGGCGCTACGGGCAGCACGAGGAGGGCGTCGTCGCCGTGCTCGCGGGCGGCGGCGATCCGGCCCGGCTGCGCGCCCTGATGCAGACCGAGCCCGCGCCGCCCGCCGACCTGCGGCCGCAGGTCTCGCCCGACCGGCGCATCGTGGCCGCGGTCGCCGAGGAGCTGGGGACCGCCAGCCTGCTCGAGACCCTGCGACGCATCCGCGGCGCCGTGCTGCGGCCGGGCGATCCCAACTACCGTCTGGCCGACCTGGAGACCCAGATGGAGATCGCCGCCGTCATGGACGGCACCGGGCTGGCGCTGCTCGACCGCTGGACCTACGCGCTGTGCCCGGTCGACGTGCGCGACGCCGGCATCGAGCGCCTGCTCCGCTGGGGCCTGGAGCACGCGGCCGGCGACACGGTGCGCGTGCCCACGGCCGGCCACCTGCCGGCACCGCACCGGGCGGACCAGGCGGCGCTGGAGCGGGCGGAGAAGGCGGCGAAGCGCCTGGTCGCCTGGCGCTGGCTGGCGCAGCACTTCCCCGACAGCTACGCCGACACCGATCTCGCGTCCGAGGAGCGCACCCGGCTGGACCGCTTCATCGAGGGCGTGCTGCAGCAGCAGGCGATCGGCCGCAGCCACCGCGGCGGGCGCGGGCCCCGCAAGGGCCCGGGGCAGTCCGTCGGCGAGCCGGGGACACGGGGCGGATACCGCGGCCGGCCGTGAGCCGCGCGCCCTGCCCCCGCGCCCTGTCTG
The DNA here is from genome assembly GCA_964236315.1 of uncultured Acetobacteraceae bacterium. Classification (GTDB taxonomy): domain Bacteria; phylum Pseudomonadota; class Alphaproteobacteria; order Acetobacterales; family Acetobacteraceae; genus CAXSEF01. Next base: position 1,932 of record CAXSER010000484.1, read on the forward strand.
CGCGTCGTCCGGCCGGCCTCAGGCGGCGAACACCGCCTCGTTGAACGACCGGTCGACGTGGGCCTCGACCTGCTGCGGCCGCTCCAGCACGCCGCTCGCGTGGAAGAAATCGGCGACCCGCTGCTGTGCCGCGACCGCCTCGTCGTCGATCGGCACCGTGCGCGTCCGCGCGGTGCGCACGACGTCGCGACCCACCTCCGGGGCGAACCCCGTCTGCTCCGACCAGATCCTCGCCTGCTCGTCCGGGTTGGCCAGGCCCCACTCCCGGGTCAGCCGGGCTCGCCGGAGGAAGTCGGACAGCTGCGGGCGCCGGCGCGCGATCGCCGTCGCCGAGGCGACCGTG
>CAXSER010000485.1:0-2273 GCA_964236315.1 uncultured Acetobacteraceae bacterium
CCAATGCGCCGCGCGTGCTGCTCGCGGACGAGCCGACCGGGAACCTCGACGTGGCCACCGCGGACGGCGTGTTCGCCGAGCTGATGCACGCGGTCCGCGACCAGGGGGCGGCGGCGCTCATCGCCACGCACAACGTGGAGCTGGCGGCGCGGATGGACCGGGTCGTGACGCTGCGGGACGGGGTGCTGGTGGAGGCAGGCTGACGCGCAGGCAAGCAAGGCCGGGCTCTGCCCGGACCCGCCAGGGGCGAGCCGCCCCTGGACCGGCATCTTGAGGAAGGCCAGCCCGGGGGTTCGGCCATGTCGGTGACGGCCGATGACGTCTGCCGCGCGGTCTATGCGGAGACGGCGGCGTTCTACGCGGGCCTCGCGTCCCGGCTGGGCGCGGCGGCGCGGGGGTACGAGATCCTGTATGGCCCGCCGCTGCGCGCGCCGCCGGTCCTGTTCATCGGGACGCAGCCAGGGGGCACGCGCGTCAGCCAGCATCGGGCGCGGGGCGCCGATCTCGGGGGCGGGTGGCCGGAGGGGTGCGAGTACGCGACGGCGCCGTGGCCGATGGCGGTGCACATGCGGGCGATGTTCGGGCAGGCGCTGCTGTCGCGCTGCACGGGCACGAACGCGGTGTTCCTGCGCGCGCCGGATGTCGCGACCTGGCGGCGCGAGGTCCCGGCCGGGGTGCGGCGGGAGGTGGCGGCGTTCTGCCGGGCGCGGGTGGAGCGGATGGTGCGCGCGATGCGGCCGGAGCGGGTGGTGGCGATCGGGTTCGACAGCCTGGCCGCGTTCGGGCCGACGGAGCCGGTGCTGTGGAGCGCGTCGGGGCGGGCGCTGCTGCGGGCGGGCGCGGTGTGCGGGCGGCCGGCGGTCGCGACGCTGCACCTGACCGGGGCGTGGATGAGCGCCGCCGACCGCGCCGCGATGACCGCCGGGCTGCTGGACCGCCTTTCCTTGTAGCGCCGGTCCAGGGCGGCTCGCCCTGGCGGGTCCAGGGCAGAGCCCTGGCCTTGCTTCCTTCCTTCCGGCCGCTAGCTTTCCCCCCATGCCATACGCAGACTTCGTCCATCTCCGAGTCCACTCCGCCTTCTCGCTGAGCGAGGGGGCGATCCGGGTCCCCGACATCGCGGCGCTGGCGCGGCGCGAGCAGATGCCGGCGGTGGCGATCACCGACACGGGCAACCTGTTCGGGGCGCTGGAATTCTCGCAGTACTGCGCGGGCAAGGGGGTGCAGCCGATCATCGGGTGCCAGGTGGGCATCGTGCGCGCCGGGCGGATCGGGCTGGCGCCGGACCAGGTCGTGGTGCTGGCGCAGGACGCGCGGGGGCTGGACAACCTGCAGCGGCTGTCCTCGCTCGGGTTCATCGAGGGGGACGCGGCGGAGCCGGCGCTGCCGCTGGACCGCATCCTGCAGCATGCCGAGGGGCTGATCCTGCTGACCGGGGGGACGCGGGGGCCGGTGGGGCGGATGCTGGCGGAGGGGCAGGAGGCGGAGGCGCGGGCGCTGGTGGCGCGGCTGGCGGAGGCGTTCGGCGACCGGGCGATGATGGAGCTGCACCGGCACGGGCTGGCGGTCGAGCGGGCGATCGAGCCGGGGCTGATCCGGCTGGCGGACGAGGCGGGGCTGCCGCTGGTGGCGACCAACGAGTGCTTCTTCGCGACGCCCGCGATGCACGAGGCGCATGACGCGCTGCTGTGCATCGCGGCGGGGCGGACGCTGGCGGAGCAGGACCGGCGGCGGGTGACGCCGGAGCACTGGTTCAAGCCGGCGGCGGCGATGCGGGCGCTGTTCGCGGACCTGCCGGAGGCCTGCGACAACACGCTGGCGGTGGCCAGGCGGTGCGCGGTGATGGCCGAGACGCGCAAGCCGCTGCTGCCGATGTGCCCGAAGGTGCGCTCGGGGCAGACGGAGGCGCAGACGCTGTCGGAGATGGCGCGCGAGGGACTGGCGCTGCGCATGGACGCGCTGGCGGCGGACGAGGCGACGCGGGCGCGCTATGGCGGGCGCATGGAGTACGAGCTGGGCGTCATCGCGGCGATGGGGTTCCCCGGGTACTTCCTGATCGTGGCGGACTTCATCCAGTGGGCGAAGGGGCAGGGCATCCCGGTGGGCCCGGGGCGCGGGTCGGGTGCCGGTTCGGTGGCGGCGTGGGCGCTGACGATCACCGACATCGACCCGCTGCCGTTCAACCTGCTGTTCGAGCGGTTCCTCAACCCGGAGCGCGTGTCGATGCCGGACTTCGACATCGACTTCTGCCAGGACCGGCGCGACGAGGTGATCGA
>CAXSER010000486.1:0-2269 GCA_964236315.1 uncultured Acetobacteraceae bacterium
GGCCCGGGGCAGCCGCCGGCGCATGGGCAGGCGTCGCGGCCGCCGGGTGCGAAGCCCGACGGGCAGGATGCGGCGGCCGCACCGGCGCCGCGCGACGCCGAGGGGCGGGTGCAGCGGGCCATGCGGCGGGCGCTGGGCGAGCTGATGCAGCAGTTCGGCGACTCGGCGGGGTCGGTGCCGAAGAGCCTGGGCGACGCGGACCAGGCGATGCAGCAGGCCGAGGACGCGCTGCGCGCCGGGCACGACGACGCGGCGCGCGAGGCGGAGCAGCGCGCGGTCGCGGACCTGCGCAAGGGCGGCCAGGAGATGGGCCAGACCATGCAGCGCCAGTTCGGGCTGTCGGAGTCCAAGGAGGGCAAGGACGGGCAGCAGGGCGACGGCCGCGGCGAGGACGCGCAGGACGGCGACGGCGAGGGCGGCAGCGGCGACAAGCCGGGCAAGGCGGGGCGGTCGAGGAAGGTGCAGCGCGACCCGCTCGGGCGGCTGACGCAGGACGGCGGGCACGGGATCAGCGACGGCGACGACGTGCACGTGCCGGACCAGGCGGAGCAGGCGCGCTCGCGCGACCTGCAGGACGAGCTGCGGCGCAGGGGCTCGGACCGGGGCAGGCCGCAGGACGAGCTGGACTACATCGGGCGGCTGCTGAAGCCGTAGGGTCGGGCCCTCCCTCCGCTGGCCATTCCAACGGCCCGAGAGGGCCATCGGAACCTTCGGCCAGCCACGCCCGAACCCGCCGAAGGGCCGGCCCCCTTGGAAACCCTCTACCTGGTGGTGGATTCCAAAGGCGAGCCTTTGGCGGAGTCCAGAGGCAGAGCCTCTGGCCTTCCTTGCTTCAGGCCGAGCGCCGCGTAGACCCGGGTGCTCGGCGGCCAGGCCCGCTGCACCGCGCCGCGCCCGGCGATCGCGGCGCCGGCGAGGGCGAGCAGGAGCACGAGGCTGGCGAGCCAGCCGACCCAGCCGTCGCGGCGGCCTGTCTCGGCGGGCTCGGGCCTGCCGTTCTGCGCGAGGAGCACGTCGCGCCAGGCGTGGGCGTCGCCGGACGGGCGCGGGGCGGGGGACCTGTCGAGGTCCTCGGCGGTGAAGCGCGGGCGCTCCGGCTCGGGGAGCACGAAGCCGTCCGTCTCGAAGGCGGGGGGCTCGAACGCGGGCGTCCCGGAGGCGGGCGTCCCGAAGGCGGGGGCGTCGGGGGCGGGGGCCGGCGAGGCGGGCTCGTCGGCGGACACGGGGGCGGGCTGCGGCTGCCACTCGCGCAGGCAGCGCGCGCAGCGCACGCTGCGGCCGACGCCGAGCATGGCGTCGGGCACGTCGTAGCTGGCGTTGCAGGCCGGGCAGGTGATGCGCATGGCGGCGGAGTGTCGCCAGGGGCGCGCGGCTTGGCAATGGTCCGGGGGCGCGCTTGGGGTGCGCCGATCGCCGCGCGGGCGGCTATGGTGGCGCGGGGTCCGTGGGCGACGGCGGGCGACGGCGGGCGCGGATCGGGGCGGCGGGGGTCGCGCCGGAGGAGCGGGGCGCGGAGGAGGCGGGCGATGGTGCGGCTGGAGCAGGTGGGGCTGAGCTACGCGGCGCCGGGCGCGCGCGGCCCAGGTCGCGGGCCGGAGGACGCGGTGCTCGAGGACATCAGCTTCTCGGTGCCGGCCGGCGGGTTCCGCTGGCTGCTGGGGCCGTCGGGGGCGGGCAAGACAAGCCTGCTGCGGCTGCTCACGCTGGCGGCGCTGCCGTCGCGCGGGCGGGTGCACCTGCTGGGCCACGAGATCGGGCCGCACCGCAGCGCGTCGCGCGGGCTGCTGCCGCGGCTGCGGCGCAGGATCGGCGTGGTGTTCCAGGACTTCCGGCTGCTGCCGCACCTGTCGGCGCACGACAACGTGGCGCTGCCGCTGCGACTGGCCGGGCACGCGGAGGAGGAGATCGCGGCCGACGTCGCGGACATGCTGGGCTGGGTGGGGCTGTCGCGCAGGGCGCACGCGCGGCCGGCGCAGCTGTCGGGGGGCGAGCAGCAGCGGGTGGCGATCGCGCGCGCGGTGATCGCGCGGCCGGAGCTGCTGCTGGCCGACGAGCCGACCGGCAACCTCGACGAGGCGCAGGCGGTGCGGCTGATGCAGCTGCTGGGCGAGATGCGCCGGCTGGGGACGACGATCGTGGTGGCGACGCACAACGAGCGGCTGGTGGAGCGCCACCCGGCGCGGGCGCTGCGGCTGGACCGGGGGCGGCTGGTCGCGGATGGCTGACGGGGCGGAGGGACGCGGGCCAGAGGGGCGCGGGCCAGAGGAGC
>CAXSER010000487.1:0-2266 GCA_964236315.1 uncultured Acetobacteraceae bacterium
TCCAAAGGGCTCGGCCCTTTGGCGGGTCCGGGCAGAGCCCGGCCTTGCTTCCTTCTCTTCAGAAGAAGCCCGGCCCGAAGCCGCCCCATGGCCCCCACCCGAAGCCGCCGCCGTAGCCGAACTGGCTCGCCTCCACCTGCTCGTCCGCGAGCCGCTGCTGCAGCCGCTCCTGCTGGTAGCGGCCGTAGGCGCCCTGGCTGCCGACGTAGAGGCACTGGCACACCACCGGGTCAGCGTACAGGTAGGCGACGCGGTCGTCGTGGAAGCGCTGCACCAGGCGGTTCGGCGGCAGGCTGGCGAGGGCCGCCTTGCGCTCCGGCGTGTTGGCGGGCCGCACCAGGAAGCCGGCGGCGGCCAGCATGTTCTCCTCCTCGCCGACCACCTGCTGCGCGCTGATGCACGCCGGCAGGCACGCGGCCAAGGCCAGCGCCGCCAGGAGAAAAGGGCCCGGGCAAGAGGCGGGAAGCGGGACGTGGTTTGACAGGGCGGGGCCTCCGATGGTGTGTCCGTCGCCGTGGCATGCCCGGCGGGGCGGGAAGCTGGCGTGCTTCGCGGGCCGGCACAAGATGATCTCCGCGGGACCGGCCGCGCCGGGACGTCCGGTGACAGGCGGTCCTGCGCGAAGGGGATGCGGATGGCACGTCCAGGCAGCGAACTCACGCGATGGCGCGCACGCGGACGCCGGTTCGTGCGTACCGCCGCGCTGCTGCTCGCCTTTGCGGCCGTGGCGCCGCACATCGCCGCGGCCGCGGAAAGCGCCGCCGTCGCGAGCAGCCGGGTGACGGCGAGCCTGGTCAGCGACACCGACGGCTACGCCCCGGAGCGGCCGTTCCATCTCGCGCTGCGGCTGCGCATGGCGCCGGGCTGGCACACCTACTGGACCAACCCTGGCGACGCCGGCGCGGCCACCACGCTGGACGTCACCCTGCCACAGGGACTGCAGGCCTCGCCCGTGGCCTGGCCGGCGCCGGAGCGGCTGCTGGAGGGCGACCTCGCGGCCTACGCCTACACCGGCGACCTGCTGCTTCCCGTCACCGTCACCGGCAGAGCCAGCGGCACCCTCCCCCTGCACGCCCACGCGGAGTGGCTGGTGTGCGCGACGCTGTGCGTGCCCGAGTCCGGCGACTTCGCCCTCGACCTGCCGGCCGGCGACGGCGCCTCCTCGGCGCAGGCCCCGCTGTTCGCGCAGGCCGCCGCCCGCACGCCCGGACCCTCGCCGTTCCTGGCGCACGTGTCGCCCGACGGCACGCTCTCCCTGTCCGGCCGCGAGATCGGCCCGGCCGCGGTGCGCGACGCCTACTTCTTCCCCGCCGCCCCCGCCGTGCTGACGCAGTCCGCGCTGCAGCCGCTCTCGGTGCAGGACGGCTCGCTCACCCTGCGCCTGCCGGTCGTCCCCGGCTTCGACGCGAAGGCCGGGCTCGGCGGCGTGCTGCAGCTCACCGACGCGCACGGGGGGAAAAGCTGGCTCGACATCGCGGCCACCCCCGGCGCGGCGCCGGCCGCGACCTCGCCGGCGGGGGTGCTGCGCACGCTGCTGCTGGCGTTCGCGGGCGGGCTGGTGCTGAACCTGATGCCCTGCGTGTTCCCGGTGCTCGCGATGAAGGCGATGGCGCTGGCCCGCCTGTCCGGTGCCTCGCGCGCGGAAGTGCGGCGCCAGGCCGGCGGCTACACGCTCGGCGTGGTCGTGGCGTTCGCGGCGCTGGGCGGCGTCATGCTGGCGCTTCGCGCCGCCGGGGCTGCGGCCGGCTGGGGGTTCCAGTTCCAGTCGCCGGTGTTCGTCACCCTGACCGCCTGGGTGCTGTTCGCCGTCGGCCTCGGCCTCTCCGGGGTGGTCACGCCGGTCACCGGCCTGGAGGGGGTGGGGCAGGGGCTCGCCTCGCGCGGCGGACTGGTAGGCAGCGTGTCCACCGGTCTGCTCGCCGTATTGGTGGCCACGCCGTGCACCGCGCCCTTCATGGGCGCCGCGATCGCCGCCGCCTTTGCCGCCTCCCCGGCGCTGGCGATGGCGGTGTTCCTGGCGATGGGCCTGGGGCTGGCGGCGCCCACGGTGCTGCTCGCCGCCGCCCCCGGCCTGGCGCGCGGCCTGCCCCGGCCCGGCGCTTGGATGGACGTGCTCAAGCAGGCGCTGGCCTTCCCGATGTATGCCGCAAGCGCCTGGCTCGCCTGGGTGGTCGCCGAGGAGGCCGGCCCGTCCGGCGTGCTGGCCTGCCTCGCCGGCGCGGTGGCGATCGGCTTCGCGGCCTGGGCCTGGGGCGCCTCGCGCGGG
>CAXSER010000488.1:0-2253 GCA_964236315.1 uncultured Acetobacteraceae bacterium
GCAGGGCGCCGGGGCCGCTGGACTCAGGCCTGGATGTCGAGGCTGGCGCCAGGGGCGGCCCTGCTGGCGGGCGGGGGCGCCGTGGTGCTCGACGAGATGACGCTGCCGGGCGCGTCGGTGACGGTCGTGGTGGTCGAGCCGTTCGCGTTTGAGGTGACGCTGGTGACGTCGGCGGCGCTGGCCGACGCGGAGGCGCCGCCCGAGGCACCGCCCGGGGCGCCGCCCGGGGCGGACCTGCCGGTCCTGGCGGCCGGGGGAGCGCCGGGCGCGCCCAGGTTGGTGAGGGCGGTGCTGCCGCCGCCGATGCCGCCGATGCTCATGAACCCCTCCTTGATGCCTGGGCGCGAAGTGTGCCGGCCGACGGTGAAGACGGGGTTAAGGACGAGGCGGCGGCGCAGCGGCCGGGCGGGTGGCGGCGCGGGGCGTCGCGCTTTCCCAAGGAGCGCGGCGGAGGTAGAGAGCGCGTCCATGACCGTTGCCGAGCGACTTGCCGCCGCCGACCTCTGGCTGCTGGACCGGGTGTTCCAGCCGCTCAGCGACCGGCTGGACGGGTCGCCGAGCGCGTTCGACGTGGGGCTCAGCCTGCAGCTCGGCGCGGTGGTCCTGGAGCTGGCGTCGGACGCGGCGCTGTATGCGGGCGGGATGCTCGGCGTCGCCGACGGGGTGTACGACGGGTTCAGCATCGCGTGCGGGATGTGGTTCTACGTCTACGTCGGGCGGCTGCGGGGGATGGTCTCGGCCGGGCGGCCCAATCCGCTGCGGCCGATGTTCCAGGTGCTCCGGCTGCTGGGGCTGGGGTTCGCGGGGTGGAGCGTGGCCAGCAGCGCGATGTCGGACGCGGACGGGGCGCTGTCGTACGGGCTCACGGCGCTGTCGAACCTGGCGTTCATCGCGGGGATGTACCTGGTGTCGTGCCGCAGGCCGCCGCCGGGGGAGCGGCGCAGGGCGTGGGCGGGGTTCCGGCGGGAGGCGCCCTCGCTCGGGTGAGGGAAGCAGGGCCAGAGGCTCTGCCTCTGGACTCCGCCAAAGGCTGCGCCCTTGGAACGCATCCCCCAAGCGAAGCCGGTCCAGGGGCGGCTCGCCCCTGGCGGGTCCGGGCAGAGCCCGGCCCTGCTTCCTATGCCTGCAGGAAGTCGGGGACGGAGAGATAGCGCTCGCCGGTGTCGTAGTTGAAGCCGAGGATGCGCGCGCCGGAGGGAAGCTCGGGGATCTTGGCGGCGATGGCGGCCAGGGTGGCGCCCGAGGAGATGCCGACCAGCAGGCCCTCCAGGCGGGCGGATCGGCGGGCGTACTCCTTGGCGTCGGCGCCGGAGACGGGGATGGCGCCGTCGAGCAGCTCGACGTCGAGGTTGCGCGGCAGGAAGCCGGTGCCGATGCCCTGGATCGGGTGGGGGCCGGGCGGGCCTCCGGAGATCACGGCGGATTCCGCGGGCTCGACGCCGAAGACCTTGAGCTGGGGCCACTCGGCCTTCAGCACGCGGGCGCAGCCGGTGATGTGGCCGCCGGTGCCGACGCCGGTGATCAGCGCGTCCAGGCCGTCGGGGAAGTCGGCGAGGATCTCGCGCGCGGTGGTGGCCTCGTGGATGGCGGGGTTGGCGGGGTTCTCGAACTGGTTGGGGATCCAGCTGTTCGGCGTCTGCGCGCGCAGCTCCTCGGCGCGCGCGATGGCGGCCTTCATGCCGCCCTCCTTGGGCGTGAGGTCGAAGGTGGCGCCGTAGGCCTGCACGAGCAGGCGGCGCTCGATCGACATGGACTCGGGGATCACCAGGACCAGCCTGTAGCCCTTGACGGCGGCGGCCATGGCCAGGCCGACGCCGGTGTTGCCGGAGGTGGGCTCGATGATGGTGCCGCCGGGCCTCAGCGAGCCGTCGCGCTCGGCGGCCTCGATCATGGCGATGCCGATGCGGTCCTTGATGGAGCCGCCGGGGTTGGCGCGCTCGGACTTGATCCAGACCTGGGCGTCGGGGAACAGGCGGCCCAGGCGGATGTGCGGGGTGTGGCCGATGGTGTCGAGGACGCTGGCGGCGATCATGGCGCATTCTCCTGCGAAGGTGGGAGGGGAACGCGGGGGCGCGCGGGTGGTTCTTGGGAGCGGCGTCGCGCGTTCGTGCCTGTCGCGCGGGGATGGTGGCAGGGGGGTTCATGGCGGGACTGTGGCGGCTCGATCCTGGCGGAAGGCCCTGGCGGGGCGTGGCGTCGCTGGCGGCGGCGCTGTGCGTCGTGGCGGGGTGCGCGGCGGCGGGTGGCGCGGCG
>CAXSER010000489.1:0-2242 GCA_964236315.1 uncultured Acetobacteraceae bacterium
CGGTTTCGGCGCGCGCAGAGGTGCGGCCGGCGCTGACGCGCGCGGCGGTGGCGGCGGCGGTGTCGCTCATGGCCGGAACACCGGGGCGTACTCGGCCTCGTCGTCGAGCGGGAACGCGGCGACGAGCGCGGCTGCGGCGGCGATGGCGGCGAAGCTGGCGTGGGCGGCCTCGCGCCACGGCGGCTCGACGGGGATCGCGAACAGCGCGATGGCGGCGTCGACGGCGTGTCGGTCGGGTTCGCTCATGTCGGGTCCTCGGGCGGGGTGTCTGCGGGGGTGGTTGGGGTCAGGGCGCGCGGTCGGACAGGAAGGCGCGCCAACCGCCGAAGCGCGAGATGTCCTCGGCATCGCGCGTGCCCTCGGCTTCGGCGAGGAAGCCCTTGGGCGTTGTGCCGTCCGCCAGGCGCACCGTGCCGAGGCAGAGCGGCGCGGGGATGACGGCGAGCAGGGTGCCAATCGCGGCGGTAGGGATTGCCCAGACCTCGGAGGCGATGGCGGCGCCGGTGCTCTCTGCCACGCGCAGCAGGCCGGGGCGCGCGGGCGGCGGGCCGGGAAGGAGGAACAGGCGGTAGCAGGGCGCGGTCGCGGCCTCGCGCAGCCAGCGGCCGCCTAGCGCAATCAGCTGCGCGTTGAGGGGCAGGCCGGACATGTGCGCGCCGACCACGGCAATCTCCGTCGCGTCGCCAGGGCCTGTCATGGCGCGGGCGCGCAGGCGGACTCGAAGCGCGCGCCTAGGGCGGCGAGGCGGGCGTCCGAGCCGCCCGGGCCGATGAAGGTCGCGCCCGCGGGCAGGCCGTCGGGGCGGTCGGGGCCGGGCACGGCCAGGGCGGCCAGGCCGAGCAGGTTGACGAAGTTGGTGTACGTGCCCAGGCGCGCGTTGGAGCCGAGCGGGTCGGCGGCGACCTCGGCCAGGGTCGGGAACAGCGGCGCGGTGGGCACTGCCCAGGCTTCGATGCGGGTCCACAGCGGCTCGGTCTCGCGACGCAGCTCGGCGAGGCGGTGCAGGGCGCGAAAGGCGTCGGCGGCGGAGTGGCGACCGCCCTGGCCCTCGATGATGCCGCGCGTCACGGGCAGCAGGGCGTCGGGCGGGGCGGTGGCCAGGAAGGGAGCAAGCGAGGCCAGGCGCTCGGCCACGAACGGGCCGTCGTAGAGCAGGGCGGCGACCTCGCGGAACGGAGGCATCGGCACGGGCACCAGCTCCAGGCCCATCGAGGCGAGGCGGGACAGGGCGGCGTCCCAGGCGGCTTCGGCGTCGGGGTCGAGGCGCGCGCGGTCGGCGTCCGCGACGATGCCCAGCACGCGCGCGGGGGCGGTGGCGGACGGGTCGCCGGGCGGGAGGTGGCGCGAGAAGGCGTCGAGCGGGTCGTATCCGGCCATGGCGGCGTGCACGGTCCAGGCGTCGGCGACGGTGCGGGCGAACACCGAGACGCAGTCCAGCGAGCGGCAGGCGGGTACGACGCCGCATGCGGACACGGCGCCGGGGGTGGGCTTGAGCCCGACCAAGCCGCACAGGCCGGCGGGGATGCGGCCGGAGCCTGCGGTGTCGGTGCCGAGCGCGAACGGCACCAGGCCGCGCGCCACCGCCACGGCCGAGCCCGAGGAGGAGCCGCCGGGCACGTGGCCGGGCGCGCGGGGGTTGCGCGGCACGGGGTGCGGCGTGCGGGTGCCGACCAAGCCGGTGGCGAACTGGTCGAGGTTGGTCTTGCCGAGCGGCACGGCGCCGGCCGCGATGAGGCGGGCGACGGCCCCGGCGTGACCGGCGGGGTGGTAGGCGAAGGCGGGGCAGCCGGCGGTGGTCGGCATGCCGGCGACGTCGATGTTGTCCTTGACCGCGAACGGCACGCCCCAGAGCGGGAGGCGTTCGCGATCCGCGGGGTCGAGCGCGTCGCAGGCCTCGTCCAGGGCCTCGGCGGAGGCGACGTGGAGGAAGATGCCGGGGTCGTCGCAGTCGAGCAGGCGACGGCGGAGCGCAGACAGCACGCGGCGCGGCGTGTCGCCTGAGGCGTAGCGGGCGGCGAATGCGGCGAGGCTCGCGTGCGGATCCATGGTGCGGCCCCGTTCCCATGCAGCAGTTGATGATAGGGAGTCAGCAAGAGCTGTGCCGGCGGTCAGGCGCGGGGACTCCCCACTTTCGTCGCGGCAATGCGCGATCGGGCGAGGCGGAGGTGCGTGAGGTGCGGGGTTGGTGTTGTCAGGTTGACGAAGGGCGGCAGCTGCGGCGTGAGGTCGGCGGCTCGGTTAC
>CAXSER010000490.1:0-2236 GCA_964236315.1 uncultured Acetobacteraceae bacterium
GCGCAGGCGGGGTCGGACTCGCAGGCGGGATCGGACTCGCAGGCGGGGCTTGACGAGCGCGCGGGCGCCGGGTTCGCCGCCGCCGACGCCGCGATGAACGCGCAGTACCGCGCGACCCTGGCCGCCATGGGGAGGATGGACGGGCTCGACGCGCCCGACGCGCGGTCCGGCCCGGGCTACCAGGACGCGCTGCTGGCGGCGCAGCGCGCATGGCTGGCGTTCCGGGACGCGGAGTGCGTCGCCGAGGGATACCAGTTCCGCGGGGGGTCGGCGCAGGGCATGGCCGTCGCGGGCTGCAAGGCCACGCTCACCCGCGCCCGCACCGCCCAGCTCAAGGCGCTCGCGCGGTAGCGGTCCGACGGGGCGCGGGCGAGGGCGCTTCGTGGCGGCTGGAGGCGGCCGGGCAGGAAATCTTGCCTGCGTGGCGGGTGCGGGGTTGTGGGCAGGCGGGGGGCGAAGCATCTGTCGGGACGACCCCTGCCGGAGCGGTTCGATGGACGAGCGTGACACCAACACCGTGACGACGCCGCGCGGGCAGACCGTGCTCAAGGTCGAGCGGCCGCGGCTGCACAAGGTCATGCTGGTCAACGACGACTTCACGCCGCGCGAGTTCGTGGTGATGGTGCTCAAGGCGGAGTTCCGCATGGGCGAGGAGCGGGCCAGCCAGGTGATGCGCACGGCGCACCAGCGCGGCTCGTGCGTGGTCGCGGTGTTCACCAAGGACGTCGCGCAGACCAAGGCCACCAACGCCACCGACGCGGCGCGCAAGCACGGGTTTCCGCTGCTGTTCACGACCGAGCCGGAAGAGTAGGCGGCCTCCGCCTCGCCGTTCGGCCCGGGGTGCCTGTCCCATGGGGCCGCCGAGGCAAGCAAGGTCGAGGCTCTGCCTCGAACTCCGCCGAGGGCTGGGCCCTTGGATCGCCTCCTTTAAGTGAAGCCAGTCCAGGGCGGCTCGCCCTGGCGGGTTTGGGCGGAGCCCAACCTTGCTGCGCTGGCCATGCGCGCCGTCTTCTTCTAGGTCGTCGGCATGGTTCCTTCCCTGCGCACTGCCGGACTGCTCGTGGTCAAGATCGGGTCCGCCCTGGTGGTGGACGGGGCGAGCCCGCGCGAGGATTGGCTGCGCGGCGTGGCCGAGGACGTCGCCGCGGCGCGGGCGCGCGGGACGCAGGTGATCGTGGTGTCGTCCGGCGCGATCGCGCTGGCGCGGGGGACGCTGGGGCTGGGCGGGCGGCGGCTGCGGCTGGAAGAGAAGCAGGCGGCGGCCGCGGTGGGGCAGATCCGTCTGGCGCAGGCGTGGGCGGGGGCGCTGGCGGGGCACGGCATGGTGGCGGCGCAGCTGCTGCTGACGCTGGGCGACACCGAGGACCGGCGGCGCTACCTCAACGCGCGGGCGACGCTGCGCACGCTGCTGGGGCTGGGGTGCGTGCCGGTCATCAACGAGAACGACAGCGTGGCGACGGCGGAGATCCGGTTCGGCGACAACGACCGGCTGGCGGCGCGCGTGGCCGAGATGGTGGGCGCGGACCAGCTGCTGCTGCTGAGCGACATCGACGGGCTGTACACGGCCGATCCGCGGCGCGACCCGGGGGCGGCGCACGTGCCGGTGGTCGAGGCGCTGAGCCCGGAGATCGAGGCGATGGGGGGCGAGCCGCCGCCCGGGTTCTCGTCGGGGGGGATGCGCACGAAGCTGATCGCGGCGCGCATCGCCACGCAGGCGGGGTGCGCGATGGCGATCGCGCTGGGGGGGCGGGCGCACCCGATCGAGGCGCTGGCGGGGGAGGTGCCGGCGCGGTGCACCTGGTTCCTGGCGGCGCCGGAGGGGCGGAGCGCGCGCAAGCGGTGGATCGCGGGGAGCCTGCAGCCGGCCGGGGTGATGCGGGTGGACGCGGGCGCGGCGCGGGCGCTGCGGGCGGGCGGGTCGCTGCTGCCGGCGGGCGTCGTGGCCGTGGAGGGGGAGTTCGCGCGGGGGGATGCGGTGGTGGTGGCGGGGCCGGGCGGCGAGCTGGGGCGGGGGCTGAGCGCGTACGCCAGCGAGGACGCGCTGCGGATCGCTGGGCGGCGGAGCGAGGAGATCGAGGGCGTGCTGGGGTGGCGGGGGCGCGACGAGATGGTGCACCGCGACGACCTGGTGCTGGGGGAAGGTTGAGGCTCCGCCTCAAACTCCGCCAAGGGCTGGGCCCTTGGATCGCCTTCTCCTAAGTGAAGGGGATCAAAGGGTCCTCGGACCCTTTGCGGG
>CAXSER010000491.1:0-2233 GCA_964236315.1 uncultured Acetobacteraceae bacterium
CAACAACCTGGCCGGCGTGCCCGAAACCACCCTGGACAAGATCCAGCAGGCCTGAGCGCGAGGCGGCCGGCGTTCCGGCTGAGCCGGGACGCCGGCCCGTCCGCATGCGGGCGTCGGCCTGCCGCGGCTCTGCACCACGCGGCAGGTTGATCGTCGACGGGGCGTCCGGCCCTGCCGGCAGGGCGCGCAGGGGAGTAGGCTGCGGCGCCGGGCCATCTTCCTTGGCCGGCCTTCGAGGTCCGCAATGCTTCCCCTCCTGATCGTGCCCGCCGTCCTGCTGGTCCTGCTGCTGCTGCGCACGGTGCGGGTGGCACCGGAATGGCGGCGCGTCGTGGTGTTGCGCCTCGGGCGGTTCCAAGCGGTGCGCGGGCCGGGGCTGTACATCCTGCTGCCGGTGCTCGACACCATCGCCATGACCATCGACATGCGCATTCAGACCACCTCGATCACCGCCGAGCAGGCGCTCACCCGCGACACCGTGGCCGTCGGCGTGGACGCGATCGTGTTCTGGCAGGTCGAGGACCCGCGCGCGGCGGCGATCAACATCGCCAGCTACGCGGAGGCCATCGAGCGCGTCAGCCAGACCAGCCTGCGCGAGATGATCGGCGCCTCCGACCTCTCCCGCCTGCTGTCGGACCGGCGCAGCGCGGACGAGCAGCTGCGCGTGACCATCGCCGGCAAGACCACCGGCTGGGGCGTCGGCGTGCGCTCGGTGGAGATCCGCGACGTCGCCATCCCCGCGAGCCTGCAGGACGCGATGAGCCGCCAGGCGCAGGCGGAGCGCGAGAAGTCGGCGCGCGTCACCCTGGCCTCGGCGGAGCAGGAGATCGCGCGCCAGGTGTTGGAGGCGGCCGCGATCTACGCGGGAAACCCGGTGGCGCTGCAGCTGCGCCAGATGAACCTGCTGTACGAGATGAACAAGGACCGCGGGGTCACCGTGCTGGTGCCCACGGAGATGGCGTCGGCGCTGGGAGTGGTGGCGCGGGGGCTTTCCTAGGAAGGCAAGGCCAGGGCTCTGCCCTGGACCCGCCAGGGCGAGCCGCCCTGGACCGGCATTCCCGGGGCGGCACCGCGCCACGGCCGGTGGCGCAGGCCCACGTCGAGGTTTCTAAAGGCGAGCCTGTGGCGGAGTCCAGAGGCAGAACCCCTGGCCTTGCTTCCCTACGCCAGCGTCTCGCCGAACAGCGCCTGCATCGACGTCCAGGACCGGGCGTCGGCCTCCGGGCTGTAGCGGATCGCGTCGGGCATGTTGCGCTTCGCGGCCCCCTGGTTGGTGAAGCTGTGCACTGTGTTGCCGTACAGGTGCATCTGCCAGTCCGCGCCGGCGCCGCGCATCTCGGATTCGAAGGCGGCGCGCTGCTCGGCGGGGATCATCGGGTCGTCGGCGCCGATGCACACGAGCACGCGCGGCTGGATCCGCGTGGCGTCCGTGGCGGGCGAGGCGGTGCCGAGGCCGCTGTGGAAGCCGACCACCGCGCGCAGCGCGGCGCCGTCGCGGGCCAGCTCCAGCGCCATGGTGCCGCCGAAGCAGAAGCCGATCGCGGCGACGCGGGCCGCGTCCGTCTCCGGGCGGGCGAGCAGGGCATCGAGGCCGCCCTTCGCGCGGGAGCGGGTCTTGGAGGGGTCGGCGAACAGCGGCTTGAGCAGGCCGATCGCCGTCTCCAGGTCGTCCTCGACGTGGCCCTCGCCGTGCAGGTCGCAGGCGAGCGCCACGTAGCCCAGGGCGGCGAGCCGCTCGGCGCGGCTGATCGCGTGCTCGCCCAGGCCGAACGCCTCGGGGAACACCAGCACCGCGGCGCGGGGCGCGGCGGCGGGCTCGAGGAACAGCTGGCTGCGCATGGTCAGGCCGTCAGCCTGGTAGGTCAGGGTCTCGTGGTGCATGGCGGCGCTCCTCGCGGTTCGCCGGGCATGGAGCACCGGAGGTGGCGGGGAGCAAGCCCACGACTGCGTGGGGGCAGGAAGGAAGCAAGGCCGGGCTCTGCCCGGACCCGCAAAGGGCCCGAGGCCCTTTGATCCCGGTACTTAGGAGAAGGTATCCGGAGGCAGGCCGAGGGCTGCGTCCGGAAGCAGGGCCTGCGGCTCTGCCTTCTCCAGCGGGACTACGCCGCCGGTAGGCTCGCCCAGGCGATGTCGCTGTCGCGCGCGACGCCCTCGAACAGCGGCTTGGAGAAGTAGAATCCCTGGATGAACCGGGCGCCGGCGGAGCGCAGCGCCTCCACCTCCGACGCGTGCT
>CAXSER010000492.1:0-2218 GCA_964236315.1 uncultured Acetobacteraceae bacterium
CCTGAGTAAGGCCAGTCCAGGGCGGCTCGCCCTGGCGGGTCTGGGCAGAGCCCAGCCTTGCTTCACTCCGGCGGGGCCTGCGCGCGACCGGTGATGCGGGCCAGCTTGGCGCGGGCGCGCGAGACGCGGGCCTTCATGGTGCCGACGGGGACGCCGCAGATCGCGGCCGCCTCCTCGTGGCTGAGCTCCTGGGCGCCGACGAGGACCAGGGCCTCGCGCAGCAGCGGGGGCAGGTCGAACAGCATGCGCTGCAGGTCGGAGAGGTCGGCGGCGCCGTGCTGGGCGGGGCCCTCGGATTCGGCGTCGGCGAAGTGGCCGCGCAGGGCGACGTCCTCGCGGCGGCGGCGGCGGGCCTGCTCGAAGAAGGCGTTGCGCTGGATGGTGAACAGCCAGGCCTTGAGGTTGGTGCCGGGCTGGAACTGGGCGAGGGCGCCGAGCGCGCGGACCAGGGTCTCCTGGACGAGGTCGTCGGCCAGGGTGCGCTCGCGCGCCAGGAAGCGGGCGAAGGCGCGCAGGTCGGGCAGCAGGGCGAGGATCTGGCGACGCAGGGCGGCACCGGCGTCGTCCGGCGCGGCGGCCGGGACGCGGGGGGTGGCGGGGCCGGAGGAGTCCGGGCGGTCGGGATCAGGGCGGCCGGGATCAGGGCGGCCGGGATCAGGGCGGGAGGGCGGCCTGAGCTTGTCGGGGGCCGCGCCGTCGCTCACCATGAATCCACTTGCCCTCCGGCGTTCTTGCGTCGAGTTGTGTCGCCTGGGCGCGGCCGGGCAGCCGCCCGGTGGCCGTGCCTCGACCTCGCGGCGGACACGTGGACCGACACGTGCCAGAAAAGGATGCCGAATGACCAGCCCGGGACGCGAGGACCTGATCCGAGCCCTGCCCTACGCCCGACGCTACGCCCGCGCGCTGATCGGCAGCCAGGCCCGCGGCGACGCGCTGGTGGCGGCCAGCCTGCGCGCCATGCTGGACGGACACGGGCCGGGCGGCATCGGCCAGGACCCCAGGCTCGCGCTGTACGCCAGCATCACGCGCGCGGCGGTCGCCCAGGACGCGGTTGCCCAGGACGGGACGGCGCAGGGCGGGGCGGCGCAGGAGGGGGCGGCGCAGGGCGGGGTTGTCCACGAGGGCGCGGCGGGGCCGGGCGGGGCGGTGCCGGCGGCCACGGTCGGGCTCAGCACGCTGCAGCGCCAGCTCCTGCTGCTCACGGCGCTGGAGGGGCTCAGCCTGGACAAGGCGGCGGAGGTCGCGGGGCTCGACGAGCCGGACGCGGCGGCCAGCCTGGCGGAGGCGCGGCTGCACCTGCGCGACGCGGCGGCGACCGACGTGCTGATCATCGAGGACGAGCCGATCATCGCCATGGACCTGGAGGAGCTGGTCGCGGGCTGCGGCCACCGCGTGGTCGGCGTGGCCGGCACTGAGGCGGAGGCGGTGGAGATCGCGCTGCGCACCCGGCCGGGGCTGATCCTGGCCGACGTCAACCTCGGGCACGGCGGCGACGGCGCCAGCGCGGTGGCCGCCATCAGCCGCGAGCACAGCGCGCCGGTGATCTTCGTCACCGCCTACCCCGAGCGGCTGCTGACTGGCGAGGCGGTCGAGCCGGCGTTCGTCATCACCAAGCCGTTCGAGCCGCTGACGCTGGCGATCGCCACCTACCAGGCGGTGACCGGGGGCGTCCGGCTGGGCTGAGCCCGGCCTGCGGCCGCCCGTGCGCGGGACGGCGGGTCGTGTCGCCGGGGCCGGCGTCGACGACGAGGTCGCGGGGCTGGCGGCGACTTCCTGCGGCATCGCCGACAACTTCCCTGCGGCATCGCCGACAACTTCATCGTGGCCGGCCTTGCCATCGCGCCGGCGCCGTCCGAAACGTCGTCGCGGGGCGGCCGGCCCCTGCCCTCCCCGGCCGCCGATGTCGCGCCTTCCGCAACTCCGCGCATGCCGGGGCGCTCAACCCCCACGCCGCAGCAGGATGAACGCCGCCCGATGGACTCCACCCAAGCCGCCGTCCGGACCGCCGCGCAGAGCCTGCGCATCTCCCACGTCGACCCGGCGCGGGCCGGCCCGCCCGAGGCATGGCCGGCGCTGCTGCACGGCGTCTCCGGCCTCGGCTTCGACCATCTGCTGCTCGGGGCGGCGTTCGCGGGCGCCGCCGGCGATCCCGGGCTGGTCGCCGACGCGCGGCGGCTGGGCGCGGCGCTCGGCGGCGGGGACGCGGCGGACCTGCCGT
>CAXSER010000493.1:0-2216 GCA_964236315.1 uncultured Acetobacteraceae bacterium
TGCAGCTCGATGCCGAGCTCGTCGACGCGGCCGGGGAGGCGCTCGATCTCGTCGCGCAGGGCGGGGGCGTCCTGGGCCGGGGGGCCGGAGGCGGCGCCGGGGGGGCGCTCCTGGGCCAGGGCGGGCGCGGCCAGGAGCGCCGCGAGCGCGAGGGCCGGGGCCAGGCGCAGGAGACCGGCGGGGCGGGGCAGGCGCCAGGGGCACCGGGGTGCCGACAAGGAAGGGGCGGTGAGGGGCGGTGCGTGCGCCCGGTCTGACGCTGGCATGCTGCGGCCCCTCGCTGTCGCCGCACGGCATAGCGTGGGCGCGGCCGGCGTGCCAGCGGGGGTGCCCGTGGGCCGCCGGCGGGCGTGCGCCGGGGGCGCCGCACGGGGCGTTTCGGTCGCGGGGGCTTGACGCGGCGGGCGGCGGATTGCCTTGCTGCGCGGCGTTCCAGGGCACGAAGCCGGGAGTGTCGCACCGCCGGGACCTGACAAGCGCGCGGGGCCTCCCATTTCACGCCGGAGCAGGCACGGCAGGCGCCGACGCCGCCGGAGACAGGGATACCAACGGCCGGATGCCTCCTCACAGCAAGACACGCAGCATCGGCATCGTCGGTGCGGGACCAGGCGGGCTCGCGGCCGCGATGCTGCTGGCCCGGGCCGGCGCGGACGTCACGATCTACGAGAGCAAGGACCGCCTCGGCGGGCGCTCGGCGACGCTGACCCAGGACAGCGCGCGCGGGCGGTTCCGCTTCGACATGGGGCCGACGTTCTTCCTCTACCCCCGCGTGCTGGAGGACATCTTCGCCGCCTGCGGTCGGGTGCTGGAGGACGAGGTCGAGCTGATGCGGCTCGACCCGCAGTACCACCTGATCTTCGAGGCGGGCGGCGAGATCCACGCGACGCCGGACCTGGAGCGGATGGCGGCCGAGATCGCGCGGCTGAACCCGCACGACGCGCTCGCGCTGCCGAGGTTCATGGCGGAGAACCGGACCAAGCTGGCGGCGTTCCGGCCGGTTCTGGAGAACGCGTTCAACTCGATGCGCGACTACCTGCGGCCGGACGTGCTGCGCTCGCTGCGGCTGCTGCGGCCGCACCGCACCGTGGACAGCGACCTGGCGAGCCATTTCGACGACGAGCGGGTGCGGCTCGCGTTCTCGTTCCAGAGCAAGTACCTGGGCATGTCGCCGTTCCGCTGCCCGAGCCTGTTCACGATCCTGTCGTTCATGGAGTACGAGTTCGGGGTGTTCCACCCGAAGGGCGGCACCGGGGCGGTGATGGCGGCGATGGCGGACGTGGCCAGCGACCTCGGCGCCAAGATCCGGCTGAACGAGCCGGTCGAGGAGATCCTGTTCGAGGGCAGGAGGGCGGTGGGCGTGCGCACGGCGCGCGGCGACATCCGGCACGACGCGATGGTGGTCAACGCGGATTTCGCCGACGCGATGACCAAGCTGGTGCCGGACCGGCTGCGCAGGCGGTGGAGCGACCGCAGGATCGCGGGCAAGAAGTTCTCGTGCTCGACGTTCATGCTCTACCTCGGGCTGGACGGGGCGAGCGAGGAGCTGGCGCACCACACGATCTACCTGTCGAAGGACTACCGGCGGAACGTGGCGGAGATCGAGGCGGGCGAGGCGCCGAGCGACCCTTCGTTCTACGTGCAGAACGCCTGCGTGAGCGACCCGGACCTGGCGCCGAAGGGGTGCTCGACGCTGTACGTGCTGGTGCCGGTGGGCAACCGCAACGGCGAGGGCGTGGACTGGGCGAACGAGCAGGCGCGGTACCGGGCGATGACGCTCAGGCGGCTGGAGCGGATCGGGCTGCGCGACGTCGAGAAGCGGATCGTGTGCGAGAGGATGCTCACGCCGGTGGGCTGGGAGCGGGAGATGAGCGTGCACCGGGGGGCGACGTTCAACCTGGCTCACTCGCTGAACCAGATGCTGCACCGCAGGCCGCGCAACAGGTTCGAGGACCTCGACGGGATGTACCTGGTCGGCGGCGGGACGCATCCCGGGAGCGGGCTGCCGGTGATCTTCGAGAGCGCGCGGATCACGGCGCGGCTGATGGCCGAGGACCTGGGGATGGACCCGCACTGGAGCGCGCCGTCGAAGATGGCGCTGCCGGACTACGAGCCGGCGCTGGCGGAGCCGGCATGAGGCAGGCAAGGAAGGCCAGAGGCTCTGCCTCTGGACTCCGCCAAAGGCCCGCCTTTGGAAACCCCTACTTAAGTGAAGCCGG
>CAXSER010000494.1:0-2208 GCA_964236315.1 uncultured Acetobacteraceae bacterium
TCCGGCTGCAACCGCCGGGCCTCCACGCGCAGTCGACGGTCGTCCTCCCCCGAAAAGCCGTGGTGCGCCGCGCCCCGAACGCCCAAGAGGGGCGCAACGAGACCGTCCGGAGGACCCGCGTGCAAGACGTCGATGCGCCCCTGGCGGGCGTCCGCATCCTGGAGCTCGGCCACTATATCGCGGCCCCCTTCGCCACCCGCCTCCTGGGCGACCTCGGCGCCGAGGTCATCAAGGTCGAGCCCCCCGGCGGCGACCCGGTGCGGCAGTGGGGGGCCCGCCACAACGGCTCGCCCCCGTGGTGGAGCGTGCACGCCCGCAACAAGCGCTGCATCACCCTCGACCTGAAGAGGCCCGAGGCGCTGCGCATCGTGCTCGACCTCGTGCGCCACTGCGACGCCCTGGTGGAGAACTTCCGCCCCGGCCAGCTCGCCCGCATGGGCCTGGGCGAGGCCGAGCTGCGCGCCGCCCGGCCCGACCTGGTCATCGCCCGCATCTCCGGCTACGGCCAGGACGGCCCCGGCCGCGACCGCGCCGCCTTCGGCGTGATCGGCGAGGCCGTCGGCGGCCTGCGCCACCTGAGCGACCACCCGCCCGGCACCTCCGACCTGCCGCCGGTGCGCGTCGGCGTCAGCATCGGCGACTCGGTCGCCGGCATCTACGGCGCGCTCGGCGTGGTGGCCGCCCTGCTGCGTCGCCACCGCACCGGCCGGGGCGGCGACATCGACGTGGCCCTGAGCGAATCCGTGTTCAGCCTGCTGGAGGGCGCGCTGCCGGAGTACGGCGCGCTCGGCACGATCAGGCAGCCCACCGGCGGCGCCATCGCCACCGCCGCCCCCACCAACGCCTACCGCGCGGGCGACGGCGTGTGGATGCTGATCGCCGCCAACTCCGACCCCCTGTTCGCCAGGCTCGCCGCCCTCATGGGCCGGCCCGGGCTCGCCACCGACCCCGACTACGCCGGCAACCAGGCCCGCTGCGCCCACTCGGCCGCGCTGGACCGGCTGATCGGCGCGTGGACCGCCACGCTGGGCACCGCGGAGCTGGAGGCCGGCCTGGCCGCCGCCGACATCCCGCACACCCGCGCCTACACCATCGCCGACATCGCCGCCGACGAGCAGTTCCTCGCCCGCTCCATGGTGCAGGAGGTGGCCGACCCGATGCTCGGCCCAGTGCTGCACCCCGGCGTGGTGCCGCGCATGGACGGCGTGCCCTCCGCGCCTCGCTCCACCGGCCCTGCGATCGGCGCCGACAACACGGCCGTCCTGCGCGACCTGCTGGGCTACGACGCCGCCAGGATCGACCGGCTCGCCGCGGACGGCGTGCTGTGAGCGCCCCCCCCGCGGCGCGGCGCGCGACCCTGATCGAGGTGGCCCCGCGCGACGGCTTCCAGCCGATCGCCCCCTTCATCCCGACCGACGACAAGGTCGCCTTCGTCGCCGCCGCCGTCGCCGCCGGGCTGCGCCGCGTCGAGATCGGCTCCTTCGTCAACCCCGCCGCCGTGCCGCAGCTGCGCGACACCGCCGAGGTGCTCGCGCGCACCCGCCATCTCGACGGCCACGACCCGCAGGTCGTGGTGCCCAACGCCAAGGGGGTGGCGCTCGCCCTGGCCGCCGGGGCGACGCACCTGGTCTACGTCGTCTCCGCGTCCGACGCGCACAACCGCAGCAACGTCCGCCGCGACACCGACACCTCCACCCGCGAGTACGGCGAGGTCGTGCGCGGCCTGCCGCAGGGCACGCGCATCCGCCTCAACCTCGCCACCGCCTTCGACTGCCCGTTCGACGGCCGCATGGCCCCGGCCCTCGTGCTGGACCGGCTGGCGCGCCTGCTGGAGCACCGCGCCGACGTCGAGGTCGGGCTGTGCGACACCACCGGCCGCGCCGACCCGGACCACGTGGCCGCCCTGTCCGCCGCGTGCCTGCGCCGCTGGGGCGAGGACGGCACGCGCCTCGTGTTCCACGGCCACGACACCTACGGGCTCGGCCTGGCCAACGTCGCCGCCGCCTGGCACGCCGGCATCGACGGCTTCGACGCGGCGTTCGGCGGCCTGGGCGGCTGCCCCTTCGCGCCGGGCGCCACCGGCAACACCGCGACCGAGGACGTGGCCTGGATGTTCCGCCGCATGGGCGTCGAGACCGGCGTCGACCTCGACCGGCTCGTCGCCCTCGCGGCACGCGCCGCCGCCCTGCCCGGCGCCCGGCCCGGCGG
>CAXSER010000495.1:0-2207 GCA_964236315.1 uncultured Acetobacteraceae bacterium
CGTCGGCCAGCCTGCGGATCTCGCCCGCCATGGTCGCCGAGAAGAACAGCGTCTGACGGTCGGCGGGCAGGAACGAGACGATCTTCTCGACGTCGGGAATGAACCCCATGTCGAGCATCCGGTCCGCTTCGTCGATCACCAGGATGCGCGCGTCGGTCAGCATCATGCCGCCGCGCTCGAACAGGTCGAGCAGGCGGCCGGGCGTCGCGATCAGCACGTCCACGCCCTTCATCAAGGCGCTCTTCTGGTCGTTGAGGCTCTCGCCGCCGATCAGCAGCGCGTGGTTGAGCTTCAGATACTTGCCATACTTGACGAAGTTCTCGGCCACCTGCAGCGCCAGCTCGCGCGTCGGCTCCAGGATCAGCGAGCGCGGCATGCGTGCCCGCGAGCGCCGCCCGGCCAGGATGTCGAGCATCGGCAGGGTGAACCCCGCCGTCTTGCCTGTGCCGGTCTGCGCCACGCCCAGGACATCGCGCCCGGCGAGCACCACCGGGATCGCCTGCGCCTGGATCGGCGTGGGATGGCGATACCCCATCTCCTCGACCGCACGCACGATCGGCTCGGACAACCCGAGGTCGGAGAACAGCACCTCCACCGGTGCATCCGCGGCCACGACCGCCGCATCCGCCTCGTCGGGCGTCGCCATCACGGCGCCGGCCCGATCCCCGCCCGAGGGCGTCTCCTCCGCCGCGGGAGGCACGTCGCCCGCATCGCCGTCGTCCAGATCGTTCATCGCAGCCACCGGTGCAGGATCCTCTCCAGCGTACCGGGCGGAAATGGGCCCGGTGTCGCCGGCCGACGCCGGCATGTCTTCGGTCGGGCCGGCGGCGGTCGGGACGGAGGCGGAGTCCTGCCGGCCAGGGCCATGCGGACGGTCGGGTTGCGCGGAAGCGGCCACGGCAGCGGTGGTGAAGTCGTTCAACAGTTCGTCCCGGTCAGCGATAAGGATCGGTGTCGCACGCCGCATCAGGAAGGGGCACCGATCGCGGGTGCCGTCTCGGTCCTGGGCGCAGCACCTCAGCGCGGCATATCTGCAACCACCCGCAATAAGTCAAGGCGCGGCCCGCCCCGCGCAGGCGCCGGACGGTGGAGCGGGTGACGGGAATCGAACCCGCACAGCCAGCTTGGAAGGCTGGGACTCTACCATTGAGCTACACCCGCGCCTGTTCTGTGTAGCGCGCCACGCCCGCCCGGCGGAAGCCCCGATCCGCACCCGGGCGTCGTGCCGGCCCCGCGTGGCCGCCGGCCGATGCGGCCGAAATGCAACACCAGTCATCCCCGAGTCGGGAGCCGTGGCAAATTCCCGTAACTTGTGTGAAAAACATGACACCGCGTGCGGCGATGACCGGCTTTGACACCGGGCTGTCCAGAAAGGCGCTCTTTCCATGCCGTCCGCAGTTGTCCTCGACCTGGCCACCTTCCTGCCCGCCAACCGCTTCACCCTGTGCGACCGCATGGAGCTGAGCCGCTGGTCGGACATCGCGCACGCCCGCGGCGACACCCGCCTCGTCCTGCACGAGCGCCTGGAGGGCGATCCCTCCGACGTCGGCAACTACGTCGCGGTGTATCCCGCCGGCGACAGCTGGGCCGCGTGGGGCCTGTCGCGCCGTCCGGGCGGCATCGTGGTGTGGGACAGCGTCACCGGCCTCGACAAGGGCCGTTTCGCGTCGATGCACGAGGCGCTGTCCTGGGTGATGGAGCAGAAGTCCGACCCGGCGCCCGGCCGGGCCTGCAGGCCCTCTTCCATGGAAGCCAAGCACTCACCCGTGCGCCTGCTGCGCGGCTCCTGAGGCGATCCTTGCGGCCTGACCTGACGCGCGGAACCTGAAGGGAGGGGGTCTGGTGGAGGGGGTTGGATTCGAACCAACGTAGGCGTACGCCAGCGGATTTACAGTCCGCCCCCTTTAGCCACTCGGGCACCCCTCCGCAGAGGCGCGGACCTATTCCGGTTGCGACCTCCTTGTCAATCCGCGCCATGCCGCCCCGCGATCCCCGCTGTTCCTTAAACGGCGTGGCGGGACCATGATCGCGCCATGAGCACGCATCGCACGCCGCCCGGGTCCACTCCTCGCCGAAGCGGAGGCGGCACCCGCCTGCCACCCGCCGGAACGTCGCCCGCGGGCGTGCCCAGGTCCGGCCACGGGCGGACCGCGGAGCCGCCGCGCGGTGCCAGGCCGGGGAAGGGGGCCTTCGCCCGCTCCGCCGAC
>CAXSER010000496.1:0-2203 GCA_964236315.1 uncultured Acetobacteraceae bacterium
CGCCACAACGCCGCCCGCCACAACGCCGCCCGTCACCGCGCCGCCCGTCACCGCGCCGCCCGTCACCGCGCCGCCCGTCACCGCGCCGCCTGCCGCCCCGCGTACCACCGGGTCGAGCGCCGCGATCACCGTCTCCCCGCCCACCATCGTCTGCCCGACCTGCACCAGCGCCTCCACCCCCGGCGGCAGGTACAGGTCCGTCCTGCTGCCGAACCGGATGATCCCGAACCGCGCGCCGGCGTGCACCGCCTGGCCCTCGCGCACCCCGCACAGGATGCGCCGCGCGATCAGCCCGGCGATCTGCACCACCGCCATGTCCCGCCCGTCCTCGAGCCGCAGCGCCAGCGCGTTGCGCTCGTTGTGCTCGCTCGCCTTGTCCAGGCTGGCGTTGAGGTACTTGCCGTGCCGGTAGGCGATGCGCGTGACCACCGCATCCACCGGCACCCGGTTCACGTGCACGTTGAGCACCGACAGGAAGATCGCCACCCGCGTGCGCGGCGCCTCGCCGAGCCCCAGCTCCACCGGCGGCACCGCCGGCCCGACCATCACGACCCGCCCGTCCGCCGGCGCCACCACCAGCCCCGGCCGCGCCGGCGCGAAGCGCTCGGGGTCGCGGAAGAAGTACAGGCAGAACAGCAGCAGCACGACGCCCAGCCCGAGCAGCACGCCGCCCCACGCCGGGTGCCACGGGCACAGCCCCAGCCCGACCAGCGCCAGCAGCGCGGTGACGGCGATGAACGGACGGCCCGCCGGGTGCGGCGGCGCCATGACCATGCGCAGGCTTTCGATGAGATGCATGCCCCGGTCTTGGAGCCGCGCGACGTCCTGCGTCAAGCAAGCAAGGCCAGAGGCTCCGCCTCTGGACTCCGCTCAAGGCAATTGCCTTGAGAATCCCCTACTCAGGTCAAGGAATCAAAGGTCCTCGGACCCTTTGCGGGTCCGGGCGTAGCTGGCCAAAGGTCCCGATCGCCCTCGCGGGCCATTGGAATGGCCAGCGGAGGGAGAGCCCGGCCTTCCTTTTGCTCCCTGTTAACCCGCCCCCCTCACACTGCGCGCTCCACCCCAGGTGCGCCCGATGGACCCCACCGCCCTCCTTCTCGCCGGCATCGCCGACCAGCGCGCCGGCCGCCTCCCCGAGGCCGAGCGCGCCTACCGCGGCGTCCTCGCCGCGAGCCCCGCCTGCGCCCCCGCCCTGTTCGTCCTCGGCCTGCTCACCCTCGCCACGAACCGCGCCGCCGAGGCCGCCTCCCTCCTGGCCTGCGCCGACGCCCTGCGCCCGGCCCACCCCGGCCAGGTCCTCGCCCTGTGCCGCGCCCTGCTCGCCGACGGCCGCCCCGCCGAGGTCCCCGCCGCCGCGTCGCCCCTTGCCGACGACCCCGCCCTGCCGCCCGCCACCCGCGCCGAGGCCCACTTCCTGCACGGCTCCGCGCTGCGCGCCCTGGGCCGCCACGCCGACGCCGCCCGCGTGCTCGCCCTGGCCGTGGCCGCCGACCCCGCGCACGCCCCCGCCCACGCCAACCTCGGCAACGCGCTGGCCGACCTCGACCGCCCCGAAGACGCCGAGGCCGCCCTGCGCGAGGCCACCCGCCTCGACCCCGCGCTGGCGGAGGCCCACGTCAGCCTCGGCCACGTCCTGGGCGAGCGCGGCGCCACCGACGAGGCCATCGCCTCCTGCCGGCGCGCCATCGCCCTGTCGCCCGACCTCCCCGAGGCGCACTGGAACCAGGGCATCGCCTGCCTGCTCGCCGGCCGCCTGGAGGAGGGCTGGGCGCTCTACGAGTGGCGCAAGCGCCGCTTCCCCCACGCCTACACGGCACTCCCCGGCCCCCACTGGCGCGGCGAGCCCCTCGCCGGCCGCCACATCCTCGTCCTCGCCGAGCAGGGCTTCGGCGACGCCATCCAGCTCGCCCGCTACCTCCCCCTGCTCGCGGCCATGGGCGCCCGCGTCTCCCTGCGCTGCGCCGCCCCGCTGCGCCCCCTGCTGCGCCAGCTCGACGGCGTCACCGTCCTCGACGACGCCCCCCTCCCGCCCCACGATGTCTGGGCCGACCAGATGAGCCTGCCCGGCCTGTTCGGCACCACGCTCGACACCATCCACGGCCCGTCGCCGTACCTGCGCGCCAACCCCGCCCTGGCCGCCTCCTGGCGCCGCCGCCTGCCCCCCGGCCGCACCACCGGCCTGGTCTGGGCCGGCAACGCCCTG
>CAXSER010000497.1:0-2199 GCA_964236315.1 uncultured Acetobacteraceae bacterium
GGCGGGTGGATGAGCGCCTTGGAGCGGATGTGCTCGGGCACGAGGTCGGCGTGCTGGCGCAGCCGATAGCTGGAGCCCTCGATCTGCACGACCACGGCGTGGTGCAGCAGGCGGTCGAGCAGGGCGGTGGCGACCACGGGATCGCCGAACACCTCGCCCCACTCCGTGAACCCACGGTTGGAGGTCAGGATCATCGCGCCGCGCTCGTAGCGGGCGTTGACCAGCTGGAAGAACAGGTTGCCGCCGCCGGTCACGACCGGCAGGTAGCCGATCTCGTCGACGATCAGCAGCGAGAACCGGCAGTAGAAGCGGATCTTCTCGCGCAGCCTGCCCTCCCGCTCGGCCTGGGCCAGCGCGCCGATGAGGTCGGCCAGGGTGAGGAAGTGCACGCTGCGCGCCGCCTTGACCGCCTCGACGCCGAGCGCGATCGACAGGTGGCTCTTGCCGGTGCCGGGCGGCCCGATGAGGTGGACCACCTCGCAGCGGTCGATGAACTGCAGCTCCGCCAGCGCCAGGATGCGGTTGCGGTCGAGCGAGGGCTGGAACGCGAAGTCGAAGCTCTCCAGCGTCTTGATGGTCGACAGCCTGGCCATGACCAGGGAGGTCTTGATGCGCCGCCCCTCGCGCAGCGTGAACTCCTCGGCGAGCAGGGCGTCGAGCGCCTCCAGCGCGCTGACCTCGCCGCGCTCGAGCTGGCGGACCAGGGCGTCGACGATCTCCAGCGCGCGTGGCATGCGCAGCCCGACCAGGTTGGCCTTGATGCGGTCCACCACGGCGGGGACGAGGTCCGCGCGGGCGCTCATCAGCCGCGTCCCTTGACGGCGAGCACGCGGCCGCACGCGTCGTAGAACTCGAGCGAGCGGCGCGCCACGACGTCGCCGGGGCGGCCGAGGACGGGCGCGGCATGGCCGGGCTGGCTTGGCGGGCGATGCCGCGCCTGGCGGTGGGCAGGATCGATGCGGGCCTGGTGGCGGCCCTGCAGCGGGACGTGGCTGGCGACCAGCACGCCGTTCTCGAGGATGCGGATCTCGTCGAGCATGCTGTGCACCTCCAGCACGCGGCGCCGGGTGGTGTCGGGCACGCTGTAGGCATTGCCGCCGATGCTGACCATGCCCTCGCGCGACAGGCGCCGCTCGAGGCGCAGCACGGCGCGATACGGCACGAGAGGCAGGGGAACCAGCGCGTCGCGCTCCTCGGCAAACGCCTCGGCGATGACGCGCCCGGTGGTGGCGTGCACCCGCGGGTTGGCGACGGTGTCGAGCCAGTGGCGCAGCTGGGCGTTGAGGTCGTCGAGGTCGCGGAAGCTGCGGGCGAGGAAGAAGTCCTCGCGGATGTAGCGGAACGGGCGCTCGACCTTGCCCTTGGTCTTTGGCCGGTAGGGTCTGCACGCCCTGGGCTGGAAGCCGAAGTGGCGGGCCAGGTCGAGCAGGCTGCGGTTGTAGATCACCAGCCCGTCGGCCTCCTCGCCGAGCACGGCGGTTCTCATGCGGTCGTAGAGGATCTCGCGCGGGGCGCCGCCAAGCGCCTCGAAGGCTGCGACATGGCAGCGCAGCACGGCGCCGAGATCCTGGTGCACGACGAAGCGCGCCCAGATCAGCCGCGAGCAGCCCAGGACGAGGGAGAACAGCCAGACGATGCGCCGCGACTGGGGCTCGTCGGTGAAGGTGACCTCGAAGCGGGCGAAGTCGACCTGGCCCTGCAGGCCGGGCGGGGTCTCGAAGCGCACCTCGAACGGCTGGACCGGATCGGGGCGCAGCGCCTGCACGCAGCGTTTGACGCCGGTGTAGCCGCCGGTGAAGCCACGCTCGCGCAGCTCGCGCCACAGGCGGATCGCGGTCAGGCCTGGATAGGCGGCCAGCCTGTCCCGCAGGTAGGGCGCGAAGGCGTCCGTGGCCCTGGGCCGCGGCGTGCGCGGGCCGTAGACGGGCGGCTCGAGCCCGAGGGCAATGTATTTGCGGACCGTCTTGCGGTCGATGCCGAGCTGGCGGGCGATGGCAGTGGGCCGCAGCCCCTGCCGGTGAAGCTCCATGATCATGACCAGTTCCCCAAGTCGAACCACCGGAATGCCCCTCCAGCCTTGAAGGGCAGCATCGGCGAAGGCGCTTGCGGCGTGTGGCCGGACTAGCCCAGTCACACACCGCTAGCGCAACGAAGTGGGGAATATTCGGCGCCCACCAAAGGGGAGCATTCAACGCCCAG
>CAXSER010000498.1:0-2196 GCA_964236315.1 uncultured Acetobacteraceae bacterium
CGGGCTGGCGGGCTCCAGCAGCCAGCCCTGCACGTCGAGGCCGTCGCTGCGCCAGGTGATCGAGCGCGCGGTGCCGGGCGGGGCAAGGCCCTGGTTGGCGCGGGTGATCGTGCGCCAGCCGCCGATCGGGCCGGCGACCAGCTCCGGCGGGTCGGCGAAGCTCTGCGCGACGGCGGCGGAGCCGTGCGGGCCGCACGACAGCGAGGGGTTCCAGCCGCTGGCGGAGAGCACGCGCTCGGCGGACCAGAGCGTGCGCGGCGGCTGGCCGGCGGACAGCGCCGCCACCTGGGTCGTGCCGCCGGCGAGCATCACCGCGGTGAGGCCGTCGCCGCAGCGCCAGTCGATCGCGGTGACGCTGGCGTGCAGCTCGGGCGTGAGGTCCACGGGCGCGGCGGGTCCCGCCGCTGCCGACGTGGTGTCGGAGGGGTGGGCCGGATCGGGCAGCGCGAGCAGGAAGGCGTCGCCGCCGGTGGAGCCGAAGTCGCTCATCCAGCCGCCGATGAAGGCGACGCTGCGTCCGTCGGGGGAGACGGCGGGCGCGGCGAGCTGCTCGCGCGGGCCGGGGGCGAACAGGACGCGTCCCGCGCCGGACGGCTCGAAGGCCCAGAGCCGGGCGACCCACCACTGGCTGTCGCCGTCGCCCGGTGCCGCGGTGGCCACGAAGCCGCCGTCGGGGCGCCAGTCGAACTCGTAGACGTAGAGGTCGGGCGGGGACGCGAAGCGCAGGGCGCCGTGCTCGACCACGGCGATGCGCTGCTCGTCGGGGTCGGCGCCGACCTCGCCCTCGAGGGGGGCGGCCGCCTCGGTGGCGCCGGCGCGCTTGTGGGCGTGCGGGGTGGCGAGCACGGCGAGCCGGTCGCCCGGGCCGTGGCGCAGGCCGGCGAGCGGGCCGGGGAAGGCGAGCACACGGCGCGACGCACCGCCCTCGGCGGCCACGACCTCGATCGTGGTGGCGCCGCCGCCGGGCTGTTCCAGCAGGAAGGCGAGCTCGCGTCCGTCGGCGCTCCAGCTCGGCGAGGAGGGGACGCAGCCGGCGCGGCCGGCACAGGGCAGGCGGACGGTCACTGTGGCGCCGGCGAGGTCGCGGATGAACAGGCCGACAGGGGGGCGGGTCTCGGCGGGAAGGTCGTCGGTCTCGACCGAGGCGACGTGCCGGCCGTCCGGGGACAGGGCGACCGTGGAGAACATGTGCAGGGGGCGGGACGACGGCCCGGCCTGCCGCAGGCCGGGCATCGGGGTGGAAGGCGGTCCGGCGCGGGCAGAAGCTGGCAGGGCGGCCACCAGGAGGAGCGGGAGGAGGACGGCGAGGCGCATGGGCGGTCTCCTGGCGGTGCCGTCGGGGCGGCCGCGCCACCCGGGACATGCCACGGCGCCATGCTGCAGCCCAGGGGCTCCTACCCGGCCAGCCCGAGCCCGAGGCCGGCCAGCGCCCCGAGGCCGACGACCAGGACAGGGGGGGCGCGCCAGGCCACCAGCAGGACGAAGCCGACCAGGGCCACGGCGAGATCGGACGGGCCCAGCACGGCGCCGGTCCACACCGGGTCGTACAGCGCCGCACCGAGCAGCCCGACGACGGCGGCGTTCACGCCGCGCAGTACCGCCTGCGCCCGCGGCCGGGCACGCAGCGCACCCCAGAACGGCAGCACGCCCATCAGCAGCAGGATGCCCGGCAGGAAGATCGCGACCAGGGCCACGACCGCGCCGACCGGGCCGCCCCAGGGCCCCTGCATCGTCGCGCCGAGGAAGGCCGCGAAGGTGAACAGCGGGCCCGGCACCGCCTGCGTCGCGCCGTAGCCGGCGAGGAACGCGCCGTCCGGCACCCAGCCGGGGGCCACCACCGCGTCGCGCAGCAGCGGCAGGACCACATGGCCGCCGCCGAACACCAGGGCGCCGGAGCGGTAGAACGCGTCGAACAGGGCCGCTCCCGTCCCCAGCCCGCGCAGCAGCGGCCCCAGCAGCAGCAGCGCCGCGAACAGCGCCAGGAAGCCGACGCCGGCGCGGCGCGAGACCGGGATGGCGACCATCCGCGGGGGCGTGACGGGCGAGGTCCCCGGCGCGGCGCGGCAGAGCCACAGCCCGGCCAGGCCGGCCAGCACGATGGCGCCGACCTGGCCCAGGGAGGTCGGCGCGGACAGGGCGAGGACCAGGGCGAGGGTGGCGATCGAGGCGCGCTGCCGGTCCGGGCAGAGGCTGCGC
>CAXSER010000499.1:0-2186 GCA_964236315.1 uncultured Acetobacteraceae bacterium
TGCTCGGCCCGACCGGCCGCGGGTAGCGGCGGCTTCACCCGGGGTCTGCCAGGCAAGCAAGGTCGAGGCTCTGCCTCAAACTCCGCCAAAGGCTCGCCTTTGGAAACCTGGACCAGGGCAGCCGATCCCCGAACCTACCGACTTCCCGCCGGTCCTGGTGTGGCCCGCGACGATTCCCACGACCCGTCCTCCGGCCATGGGAATGGCGGGCGAGGACCGGGCCATGACGCGGCAACCTCACCAGGGACCGGGCGCCCGGAGCCGGGAGCACCGCGCCGTGCCGCCCGGCCTCCCGCCAGCCGTCTAGCCGGCGTCGTCGGACTTCTCGCCCTCCGGTGTCACCGCCACGAACGCCGGCTGGCCGTCGCGGATGATGCGCAGCGCCAGCGGCTGGTTCGTCTTGCTCGCCATGCGGATCGCGTCCGCCGCGTCGCGCGGCCCGTTTACCGCCGACTGCCCGACGCCCACCACGATGTCGCCGGGGCGCAGCCCCGCCTGCTCCGCCGGCGAGCCCGGCTTCACCTGCGCCACCACCGCCCCGTGCGCGTCGTCGGGCAGGTCCAGCTGCTGGCGCATGTCCGGCGTGATCGGCGCCAGCGCCAGGCCGATGCCGCCCTGGTGCGACGTCGCGGCCTCCGCGCCCTGCTGTGGCAGGTTGCCCAGCGTCACGTCGATCGTGCGCGTGCTGCCGTCGCGCACCAGGTCGAGCTTGGTCGCCGTCCCCGGCGCCACGTTGGCGACGTTGCGCGCCAGATCCCGCGGGTTGGTGACCGCTTGGCCGTCCACCGCGCGCACCACGTCGCCCGGCTGCACCCCGGCATGCGCCGCCGGGCTGTCCTTCTGCACGCTGGCCACCAGGGCGCCGGCGCCGGCATCGCCATCCTCGCCATCACGGGCCAGCTTGGGCAGGTGCATCGCGGTCGCCATCGCCGGGCTCACCGCCTGCGCCTCCACGCCGAGGTAGCCGCGCGTGACGTGCCCGCTCTTCTGGATCTGCGCGACCACGTCCTTGACCGTGTTCGACGGGATCGCGAAGCCGATGCCCACCGAGCCGCCGGTCGGCGACAGGATCGCCGTGTTCACGCCGACGACCTTGCCGTCCTGGGTGAACAGCGGCCCGCCGGAGTTGCCGCGGTTGATCGGCGCGTCGACCTGGATGAACGAGTCGTACGGCCCCTCGCCGATGTCGCGCCCGCGCGCCGAGACGATGCCTGCCGTCACCGTGCCGCCGAGCCCGAACGGGTTGCCGACCGCGATCACCCACTGCCCCGGCTCCACGTCGCTGGAGTTGCCCAGCGCGATGAACGGCAGCGGATGGTCCGACTTCACCTTGAGCACCGCGAGGTCGGTGCGCGGGTCGGTGCCGATCACCTTCGCCTTGAGGGTGGCGCCGCTGTCGAGCGTGACCATCACCGAGGTGGCGCCCTTCACCACGTGGTTGTTGGTCACCACGATCCCGCTGGCGTCGATGAGGAAGCCGCTGCCCTTGGCCTCCATCGAGCGGTGCGCCTGCGGATGGCCCTGCGGCATGCCCCCCTGCGGCATCCCGAACGGGAACGGCATCTGGCCCATCCCGCCACCCTGCGGACCGCCCTGTGCCTCGCCCTGCTCGTCATCCTCGGCGTCGGCGCCCTCGATCTTGCTGGTGATCGAAACCACCGCCGGCTTGACCGAGTGCACCAAGTCCACGAAGTCGGGCATGCGCTGCGCCGGCGCGCTCGGATGGATGCGGGTGCCACCCTGGTCGCCCTTCCCGGACGGGGCGGCCATGCCGGCATCGGCCTGCGCATGCGCCACGCCGGGCGCGAGATCGGCGACCGCGAACCCGCCCAGGGCGGTGCCGCAGAGCAGCAGGGCAAGTCTGGCGAGGCGGGCAGGGCGTTGGGTCACGACGGTCTCCATGATCGGGAATGCGCCATCATTAGGGCGGCGAACCTGAACGTTGCGCGGGGGTGGCGGTGAAACTCGTGTAACGCACGCCGGTCGGCAGGCACCGCCCTGCCGCCGGGCGGGCGGCCCCGTGGGCGTCGCGACCTTGCGCCGTCCTGCAAACCCGGTTGAGAAACGCCGGTCCCTGCGCTACGGACGACAGGCGTGCGTGGCGCGCTGCGGCCGGGTTAGCACAGTGGTAGTGCAGCGGTTTTGTAAACCGAAGGTCGGGGGTTCAAATCCCTCACCCGGCACCA
>CAXSER010000500.1:0-2183 GCA_964236315.1 uncultured Acetobacteraceae bacterium
CGCGCCGCGCCGGGCGTCGGCGGTCGTGTCGTGTTGCGCATCGGCGGTCGTGTCGGCGATCGCGGCGACGGTTGCGTCCGCGGTCGCGTCGGCGGGCGGGGGCACGAACGGGTTGCGGCGCTCGTGCTCGGCGCCGCGCAGGCCGGGCTCGCGGGTGAGGGCCTCGAAGAACGACACGGCGACCCTGTGCTCGTGCGCGAGGAACGCCGCGTGCCGGGCGACCTCCGCCGGCGGGAACGCCTCCGTCGTCTCGGCGGCCAGGGCCGCGCGATACTCGGCGCAGGCGAGCTCCAGGCGGTCGAGGTGCCGCCGGTTCCGGGTCGCCGAGATCTCCGTCAGCATCAGGGCGAGTTCGCGGGAGGTCGTCGCCGGGAGGCCCTGCACCGGAATGGCGCCGGCCGCGAGATCCTCGCCGTGGCGGTCGGCACGGCGAGAATCGGCGAGATCCGACGTCGCTGCCCTGGAGATCGTCTCAGAAATGTCCATTCTCGTGCACCGTTTTTGGTTTATTAAGAATAGCTCCAGTCGGCTTGGCAAAGTCCATAAATATTTTGCGCTGATGCAACGACCCAGAGGGTGTGGCCTGGCGGCGTGGCGCCCGGGTTGGCGGAGCCTTGGGTGCATGCGCCGGCAGGGAAAGGCGCGTCGTGGGGGGGTCCTGCGCGGCCGGCCGGCACGCCGGCGGCCCCGCGCCGGATGATCCGGGCAGGGTCGGGGTGGAGGGGCGGGGATCGTGGGCGGTCGCAGTGGCGCCGGCCGGGAGATCCTCGCGCATCGGGGGCGGCGCGGGCCCGCGACCGGGGTCCGCAGCGGTCACGTCCGGAGCGGGCCGGGGCCGGCCGGCCTAGTGCACGTAGACGCGGACCTCGCGGATCGCGAGGCCGGGCTCGGAGCGGGCGGACAGCTCGACCTGGCCGATGTCGGCGCCGTCGGCCACGATCGCGGCGGCGACGTCGCGGCCGCTGCCGCGCGCGGCCTCCGCGGCCGCCACCTGCTGCGCGGGGGTGCCGGTGGGGGGCACCAGGACGATGACGCTGAACAGCACGTCGGGCTTGCGGCGGCGCGCGGAGTCCACCGCGGTCGCCAGCGCGGCGCGATACTGCGGGTCAGGGGTGTCGTAGCGCACGGTGATCAGCGGCGGCACGGGCGCCGGGCCGGGAGGCGCGGGCACGGCGGGGAGCACGGGCCTGCGGCCGGCGGTGCGGTCGAAGCTGCGCTGGTCGACCAGGTGGCAGCCGGCCAGGAACGGAAGCGCCAGGAGGGCCAGGTGCAGGATCGGGCGGGTCGGGGTCATGGGCGGACCCTTGCAGGGCTGCGGGGCGCGGGCAAGCAAGGTCGAGGCGCCGCCTCGAGCTCCGCCAGGGCGAGCCGCCCTGGACCGGCTTCCCTCAAGGAGACCGGTCCAGGGGCGGCTCGCCCCTGGCGGGTCCGGGCGGAGCTGGCCAAGGGTTCCGACGGCCCGCCTGGGCCATCGGAATGGCCGGCGGAGGGAGGGCCCAGGCCTGCGTCCTGCGCCTGGGTGCTCGGCTTGCGCGGTCCAGGTGGCGCGCCTAAGCCAGTCGGCCGCCGTCGGCAGGAGGGATTCACGACCGATCTCGACAGCCCGGATGCCCAGCGCCGCCTGTCGCGGGCGCTAGGCGCCGCAGAGCCGGTGACCGCCGGACTGGCGGCGCCGGCCAGCGTGCTGTGGAGCCGCTTCCTGCGCTTCGACGCCGCCGACCCCGGCTGGCCGGACCGCGACCGCTTCGTGGTGTCGGCGGCGGAGGGCGCACGGCTGCTGCAGGGCCTGCTGCGGCTGACCGGGCAGACGGGCGAGGACGAGGTGCCGGGGTTCGGCAGCCATCCCGCGGTGGAGTCCGTGCCGGGGCCGCCGGGGTTCGGGGTGGCGACGGCGGTGGGCATGGCGCTGGCGGAGCGGATGATGGCGGCGCGGTTCGGGCGCTCGCTGGTGGACCACAGGACGTGGGTGGTGGCGGGCGGGGCGGAGCTGGCGACCGGGATCAGCCTGGAGGCGGCGTGCCTGGCCGGGGAGCTGCGGCTGGAGCGGCTGACGGTGCTGTGCCAGGTGGGCGCGGGGCCGGGGGCCGGCGAGGGCGACGAGCAGATGCGCCGGTTCGCGGCGCTGGGCTGGTCGGTGCGGTCGGTGGACGCGGACGACGAGGCGGCGGTGGGGGCGGCGCTGT
>CAXSER010000501.1:0-2183 GCA_964236315.1 uncultured Acetobacteraceae bacterium
CTCCTGGCCCCAGCGCAGGAAGGCGTAGCGCTCGCCGTTGCGCTCGAACTCGATCTCGACGTTGCGCTGCAGGGCGTCCGGCGTGCCGGAGACATCCACCATCACCGAATGGTCGATCACCAGGTCCACGGGGACCAGCGGGTTGACCTTCTGCGGGTCGCCGTTGAGCCGGGTGATGCCGTCGCGCATGGCGGCGAGGTCGACCACGGCGGGCACGCCGGTGAAGTCCTGCATGAGGATGCGCGCGGGCTTGAACGGCACCTCCTTCGTGGAGCTGCCCTGCTCCAGCCAGCCGACGATGGCGCGGGCGTCGTCCTCCTTGTAGGAGCGCCCGTCCTCGAAGCGCAGCACGTTCTCCAGCAGCACCTTGAGGCTGACCGGCAGGCGGTCGACGTTGCCGATCTGTTTGGCGGCTTCGGGAATGGAGAAGTAGTCGTAGCGGCGACCGCCCACATCGAGGGTCCGGCGTGTGCGGAGCGTGTCGTGCCCGACGGTCTTCATGGCATTCCTTTGGTGAGCGGTTGTCCCGCAGCCCGGCCGCGCACGGCCGCCTGCTTGATCCCTGCCCCGGGTTACACCATACCCGCGCATTGTCCGTCCAGGCTCGCGCCCTGCGCCCCCCGCCGCGATTTCCCCTGCAAGGCCCGGCGGCCACCGCGCCGGGCGCTCCCTGCCGCGATCCGGCTCCCGCCCTGCCGAAGGGCTCCACCGACCGAGGACACGCGATGCGACTGGTGGCGAGCGGCCTGGCGGTGCTGCGCGGAGAGCGGCTGGTGCTGCGCGACGTCGACCTGTCGGTGGCGGCCGGCGGGGCGACGCTGCTGCTGGGCCGCAACGGCGCGGGCAAGTCCACGCTGCTGCGGGTGCTGGCCGGCCTGCGCCGCCCGGACGCGGGCAGCCTGGTCTGGGACGGGCGCGACGCGCTCTCCGACCCTGCCGGGCATGCCGGGAGCTGCGCCTACCTGGGCCATGCCGACGCCATCAAGCCCGGCCTGACGGCGGCGGAGAACCTGGCGCTGGCCGCGCGCGTCGGCGGCGGACGGGTGGCGGACGCGCTGGAGCGGCTCGACCTGGCGCCGCTGGCCGAGCTGCCGGCGCGGATGCTGTCGGCGGGGCAGAAGCGGCGGCTGGCGCTGGCGCGGCTGTCGCTGTCGCGCGCCGCGCTGTGGCTGCTGGACGAGCCGACGCTCGGCCTGGACGTCGCCTCGGTGGCGCGGTTCGGGACGATGCTGGCGGCGCACCGCGCGGCCGGCGGCGTGGTGGTGAGCGCCACGCACCTGCCGCTGCCGCTGCCCGACGCCGAGGAGCTGCGCCTTGGTGCTTGAGGCAGCAAGGCGAAGGGCCCTGCCCTTCGATCCCGCCAAAGGCTCGCCTTTGGAAACCTGGACTCGGGTCCGTGTTCCCCGCCGGCCCGGCCATGCCGCCGGCCTCCTGTATGCCGGTCCAGGGGCGCCGCCCCTGGCGGGTCCAGGGCGGCGCCCTGGCCCTGCCTTCCTCCTGGCCTTCCCCCGGTGACCCTGTTCCTCGCCCTGCTGTCGCGCGAGCTTCGCCTGTCCCTGCGCCACGGCGCCGACAGCCTGGGCGCGGTGCTGTTCTTCTTCCTGGCCGGCGCCCTGTTCCCGCTGGCGATCGGCCCCGCGCCGGAGACGCTGGGCCGCCTGGCGCCGGGCGTGGTGTGGGTGTGCGCGCTGCTGGCGACGCTGCTGCCGCTGGATCGGCTGTTCGGCGCGGACCTGGACGACGGCTCGCTGGACCAGCTACTGCTGACTGGAATGCCCGCCGGCGGCGTGGCGCTGTCCAAGGCGTGCGCGCACTGGGTGGTGACTGGGCTGCCGCTGCTGCTGGCGGCGGGCCCGCTGGCAGTGATGCTGCGCATGCCGACAGAAGGTGTTCCTGCGCTGCTGGCGGGGCTGCTGCCGGGCACGCTGGCGCTGTCGCTGCTGGGCACGACGGGGGCGGCGATCGTGCTGGGGGCGCGGCGCGGCGGCGTGCTGCTGCCGCTGCTGGTGCTGCCGCTGGCCACGCCGGTGCTGATCTTCGGCGCGGCGGCCGCGGACGCGGCGACGACCGGGATGAGCGCGCGCCCGCACCTGCTGCTGCTGTGCGCGGTGCTGGCGGTGGCGGCGCCGCTGTGCCCGTTGGCGGCCGGGGCGGCGCTGCGCGGGGCGGTGGAGTAGCGCAGG
>CAXSER010000502.1:0-2177 GCA_964236315.1 uncultured Acetobacteraceae bacterium
CCGCGCACGACGGCCCGGTCGCGGGGCTCGGCCGCGGCGGCGTGCTGCTCGGCTGGCTGCTGTTCGCCGACCGGCCCAGGCCGGAGGCGGCCGGGGCGGTCGCGGACCTGCGCGCGCTGGGCATCGACCGCCACATGCTGCTCACCGGCGACCGCATGCCCGTCGCCCGACGGGTCGCGGCCGCGATGGGCATCGACACCGTGTTCGCCGAGGCGCTGCCGGAGCAGAAGATGCGCCAGGTGATGGCCGAGATCGCCGCCGGCTACCGCCCGATGGTGGTCGGCGACGGGATCAACGACAGCCTCGCGCTCAGGGCCGGCGCGGTCGGCGTCGTGATGGGCGCGGGCGGCACCGACGTCGCCCTGGCCTCGGCCGACCTGGTGCTGCTGTCGAGCGACCTGCGCCGACTGGGCACCATGATCCGCCTCAGCCGCCGCTGCCGCCGCACGATCCACGTCAACGTGGCGCTCGGCCTGGGGTGGACCGCTGTGCTGGTGGCGCTGGCCACCGCCGGCCTGCTGGGCGCGCAGGGCGCGATCGTCGCGGCGCTGCTGCACAACCTGTCGACGTTCCTGGGCATGGCGAACGCCGGCCGGCTGCTGCTGTTCGACGAGAGCGATCCGGCGGCACGCGACACCGGCGCGGCCGGGGCGCCGCCCTGAGCCCCGCCACGGGCAAGCCCCGAGCCCCGCCAAGGGCGAGCCCTGCGTCCGGCAGGCCGGCTGCCGGGGCCGGGCGCACTGTCAGGGGCGACGCCTGCCCCGCCGCCGGCCGCCGGCCGCCTCCCGCAGGTCGGCGACCACGCCCGTCCCGAGCGTGCGCGTCTCCTCCCACAGCGGGCTCGTCCGCCGGATCAGCATCGCCTGCACCTGCGGCCTGTCCCTGTCCTGGTCGAGGCGGCCGAGGTCGTGCTGCAGGCCCTGGCTGTAGGTCAGGAAGCGGGCGACGCGGAAGGGCAGGTCGTCGCGCAGGCCGCCAAGCCGGCCGGCGCAGGACAGCGTGATCGCCTGGAACGGCGCGTTGTCGCGGATCAGCGACCCGACCTCGACCGCGCGCCCGGCGTCCAGCGCCTCCAGGGCCCCCAGCAGCTCCGCCATCATGTTGCGCGCCTCGATCAGGCCGAGCAGGGCATCGATCGCCCCGGCCAGCGCCAGCGCCATTCCCATGCGGTCGTGGCGCCGCTTGGTGGCCTCGACCGCCAGGCCGCCCGCGAAGATCGCGACCGCCGTGGCGATGCCGCCGAACAGGGCGGCGAGCGTCGGCGTCAGGCCCATGCGTATCCCCTCCGTGAGGCATGCAATCCGCTCCCGCCGACCCGGCGGCCGGCGGCGCCGGGACAGGGGCGGCCGGTCCCGCGCACGGTGGCACCTTCGACGCGACGACCCCGGGTGGCGGCCGCCCTGCGTGCCGTGCGGACGCACCGCGTCGTGGTACCCGCGCCGTTCCGGGACGCCCTGCTACCATGAGCTGAGCACGGGTTTCCAAAGGCGGGCCTTTGGCGGAGCTTGAGGCGGCGCCTCAACCCTGCCTCGCCTCCGTCCACACCTCCGGGTTGACGAGGTGCATCGGCCGCTCGCCGTGCAGGATGCGCCGCATCTCCTCCGCGGCGCCGAGTCCGAGGGCGCGGCTGCTCTGCGCGGTGAGTCCGGCGATGTGCGGGGTGAGCAGCAGGTTCGGCAGGGCGAGCAGCGGGCTGTCGGCCGGCAGGGGCTCGTCGTCGAACACGTCGAGTGCCGCGCCGGCGAGGGCGCCCGAGGACAGGGCCTCCGCGAGGGCGGCGGTGTCGACCACGCCGCCGCGGGCGACGTTGACCAGCACGGCGCCGGGCCTCATTCGGGCGAGGCGGTCGCGGCCGGCCAGGCCCCGGGTCTCGGGGGTCAGCGGGCAGGCGAGGACCACGGCGTCGCTGCGCGCGAACAGCGCGTCGAGGCCGGTGGGCTCCACGCCGTCCGGCACGGCGCCGGGGCGTCGTGTCGCGGCGAGCACCGTCATGCCGAGGCCGAGGCGGGCGATGTCGGCGACGCGGCGGCCGATCGCGCCGAGGCCGACGATGCCCAGCGTGCTGCCGCCGATCTCGGCGAGGCGCGAGCCTGCGGGGCGCGCGACCTGCCAGCCCTCGCGGCGCAGCAGGGCGTCGCTGGCGCCGAGGTCGCGGCGCAGGTGCAGCAGGGCGGCGA
>CAXSER010000503.1:0-2172 GCA_964236315.1 uncultured Acetobacteraceae bacterium
ATCCACTGCGCCAGCTCGCGCGAGGACACCGGCGGGCTGAGCGCGTTGCCCACGCCCTCGTCGCAGCCCAGGCCGCGCAGCACGTCGCCCTGGCGCAGCGTGTCCACCCCGGTCGCCGCCACCCGCAGCCCGATCGCGTGCGCCGCCCCCACGATCGCGCGCAGCACCGCCCGCTCCTCCGCGCCGCGCTCCAGGTCGCGCACCATCGAGGCGTGCAGCCGCACCACCCCCAGCGGCAGCCGCCGCAGCAGCGCCAGGCTCGCGCTCGACTCGCCGAAGTCCTCCACCGCCACCGCCACCCCCAGGTCGCAGATCGCCGCCAGCGCCATCGCCCCGTCCCCGTCCAGCGCCCACAGCCACCCCTCCGTGCAGGCCAGTTCCAGGTGCTCCCAGCTTCCCTCGCCGCCGAGGTCGCCGAGCAGCGACAGCAGCGTCTCCGGGTGCAGCTCCGCCGGCACCGCCACGCACAGCCGCGCCCCCGTGTCGTGCCAGGTCGCGATCTCGCACGCCGCCATCTCCAGCCGCCACGCAGCCAGCCGCGCCGTCCTGCCACCCGGCGACGAATCCTGCCCCGGCCCGGACAGGCCCGCCGCCGTGCGCCCGGCCTGCGCCGGCGGCATCCGCGTCGCCGCCTCCACCGCCTGCAGCCGCCCGCCCTGCAGCGCGAGCCGCGGCTGGAACAGCATCCAGTCCTGCGTCGTACCCCGGCGCCGCCCCTGGGCAGGCCCGGCCGCGAGGGAGCCCCGCGCGGCGGCGGTGTCGGAAGTCGTGGAGAGGTCGTCGAAACCGGCGGTCATTGCGTGCGCTTCTGTGATCACGCGACCCTTGCACGTCGGTATGAACGAATTGTTGCGCGCGCCACCGGTATCCCGCGCCGGCCGCGCGCCCGCCCAGGAGGACTGCCGATGATCGAGCTGTGGAGCTGGCCCACCCCGAACGGCCAGAAGGTGCACATCGCCCTGGAGGAGCTGGGGCTCGAGTACCGCGTGGTCCCTGTCGACATCGGCAGCGGCGAGCAGTTCAGCCCCGC
Organism: uncultured Acetobacteraceae bacterium; assembly: GCA_964236315.1. Lineage (GTDB taxonomy): Bacteria > Pseudomonadota > Alphaproteobacteria > Acetobacterales > Acetobacteraceae > CAXSEF01. The sequence continues at coordinate 1,031 of CAXSER010000503.1, forward strand.
CTTCCTGGCGCTGACGCCCAACCACCGCATCCCCGCGATCATCGATCCCGACGGCCCAGGCGGGCGCGAGCTGCGCCTGTTCGAGTCGGGCGCGATCCTGGTCTATCTCGCCGAGAAGGCCGCCCGCCTGCTGCCCGCCGACCCCGCGGCCCGCTACACCGCGCTGCAGTGGCTGATGTTCCAGATGGGTGGCGTCGGCCCGATGTTCGGCCAGTACAACCACTTCGCCAGCTACGCGCCGGAGAAGCTGCCCTACGCCATCGAACGCTACAGCAGCGAGGTGCGGCGCCTGCACCGCGTCCTGGACAAGCGCCTGTCGGACAGCGCCTTCCTCGCCGACGGCGAGTACGGGATTGCCGACATCGCGACCTTCCCCTGGGTCACCGCCCCGGAGAAGCGCGGCATCGACCTTGCGGACTACCCCGCCGTGCAGCGCTGGCACGACGCGATCGCCGCGCGCCCCGCCGTGCAGCGCGGCATGGCCGTTCTGCAGGACCGGCGCCGCACCGGGCCGATCACCGACCAGATGCGCGAGAACATGTTCGGAAGCGCGCAGTTCACCCCGCGCTAGCCGGCCTCAGAACATGCGGCGGGCGTTCGCCCGCCGCATGTTCACTTGATCTTGGCTTCCTTGAACGCGACGTGCTTGCGCACGACGGGGTCGTACTTGCGCAGCTCCATCTTGCCGGTCTGCGCCCGCGCGTTCTTCTTGGTCACGTAGAAGTAGCCGGTGTCCGCCGTGGACACGAGCCGGATCTGGATGGTGTTGGACTTGGCCATGATGCACTCCACGCGCGATCGCCGCGGGGCTGCCGCGGTTCGGGGCGGCACCATGATGGCCGCGGGGCGGCAGGTCAAGCAAGGTTGAGGCCCCGCCTTCAAGCATGGGCCTCAAACTCCGCCAAGGGCCGGGCCCTTGGATCGCCTTCTCTTAAGTCGAAGGGATCAAAGGGTCCTCGGATCCTTTGCGGATTCGGGCAGAGCCCGACCTTGCCTTACTGCGGCAGCAGCGCCGCCGCGTACGCCGCCGGGTGCCCCAGCAGCGCCCGCGCCGTCTCGAAGTCCCCGTCCGCCCCCTCCGCCGCCGGGCACGCCCCGCGCATCTCCGCCACCGCGTGCGCGTCCAGCGGCGCCCGTGCCGC
>CAXSER010000504.1:0-2170 GCA_964236315.1 uncultured Acetobacteraceae bacterium
ACGAGATCCGCGACGGCACCGGCGTCGGCGTGGGCGCGCCGCAGTACGGACTGCGTCGCACCATCCTCGGCGGGATGCTGCAGCGGTTCTGACAGCGAAAGGGAAGCAGGGCCGGGCCCTCCCTCCGCTGGCCATTCCAATGGCCCGAGAGGGCCATCGGAACCTCTGGCCAGCCACGCCCGGACCGGCCTCTCTAAGTAAAGCCAGTCCAGGGCGGCTCGCCCTGGCGGAGCTTGAGGCAGAGCCTCAACCTTGCCTGCTTCCCGCGAGAAACGCATCCGCCGTCCGCAGCGACAGCACCATGATCGTCAGCGCCGGGTTCGCCGCCAGCGCGCTCGGGAACACCGAGTTGTCGCACACCCACAGGTTCGCGACGTCGTGGCTGCGCCCCGTGCCGTCCACCACCGAGGTGCCGGGATCGTCGCCCATCCGGCACGTCCCGATGGTGTGCGCCGAGCGCGTGAGCGTCCACGGGTCGCTCGCCCCTGCCGCCTCCCACACCTGGCGCAGGAACGCCTCGGCATGGACATGCACCGCCCGCTCGTTGGCGCCGTAGCTGAACCGCACCCGCGCCTTGGGCACGCCCGTCTCGTCCGCCTCGTCGGCCAGCTCCAGGTAGTTGCCGTCCTGCGGCAGGCACTCGCCGTTGATGCCGATGCCGGCGACGTGGTTGTAGCGCTGCAGGTAGTCGACCAGCGCCTGCCCCCACAGCCCGCGCCCGCGCGCCACCTGGTCTGCCCAGGTCACCGGCACGATCCCCAGGCTCTGCACCAGGTAGCCGCCCGCGAAGCCCGCGCCGGGCGCGCGCACCATGTCCTCGGTGATCAGCGACGACGGGTAGCCCTTGTTCGGTCGCATCTCCTGCCCGAACGTCCCCCACACCTGGGTGGCGACGTGGGCCATGTAGTTGCGCCCGACCTGCCCGGACGAGTTGGCGAGGCCCGCGTGCAGCAGCAGCCGCGGCGTCTCCACCGCGCCCGCGCACAGGAACAGCGCGGCGCAGCGCTGCCGGTGGTCCACGCCGTCGCGCCGGTAGACGACGGCGACCACCCGCCCCGCCGCGTCGCGCTCAATGGCGTGCACGAAGCAGCCCGGCCGGATCTCCGCCCCCGCCGCCACCGCGAGCGGCAGGTAGGTCACGTCCATGCTGGTCTTGGCGCCGTTGCGGCAGCCCTGGTGGCAGTGGCCGCAGTTCACGCACGCCTGGCGCGCCGGGATGCCGTCCATGGCGTAGTCCTGCGACAGCACCGCCGCCGGCGCCGCGCACGTCCGCACGCCGAGCGACGCGCATCCCGCCGCCATCGCCTCCGCCGCCGCGTTCAGCGGCACCGGCGGCAGCGGGTAGTGCCGCGACCTCTCCCACGGGTACGACGACGGCCCGGAGGCGCCGATGAACCGCTCCACCTCCTCGTAGTACGGCACCAGCTCGTCGTACGGCATCGGCCAGTCCTCGCCCACGCCCAGCTCGCTGCGCAGCCGCATGTCGCGCGCATCCGGCCTGGGGATGAACGCCCCCCAGTGCAGGGTCGAGCCGCCGACGCCGGTGCCGCTGTTGTTCGCCCCGAACGCCTCGGGCGGGTCGCCCGACACCAGCCGCTCGCCCAGCCAGTACAGCCCGGACGCCGCCAGCTCGTCGGCGGCGAAGTCCTCGCGCGGCGTCCAGTTGCGCCCGGCCTCCAGCGCCACCACCCGCAGCCCCGCCCGCGCGAGGCGCGCCAGAAGCGGCGCGCCCCCCGCCCCGGTGCCCACCACCACGGCGTCGACCTCGTCGGCCTCGGCGTAGGTCCGCATCCCGTCGAGCCTCACGACCCCGCCCCCTGCGCCGACGCATCCCCGCCCGCCGGCCGCCCCGCCACCGGCTCCCACGCCACCGGCTCCCACGCCACAGGCTCCCAGTCCTCGCGCGCGCCGATGCCGAGCCGCACGAACCCCTCCAGCCGCTCGCCGTCGCCGCCGTACCCGATGCCGCTGTAGCCCATGCGCGCGAGCGTCGCCGGATGCGCCACGTACGCGCGCACCGCCATCGACCTCACCTCCTCGAACCACAGCCGCATCCGCGCCGCGTCCAGCCGGGGCCCGCCCGCCGGCGCGCCCCCCGCCACGCCCGCCGCCCTGCCGCCACCGGCCTCCAGCGTCCCGTCCGCCGCCCGCGCGAGCAGCGCGTCCTGCG
>CAXSER010000505.1:0-2168 GCA_964236315.1 uncultured Acetobacteraceae bacterium
ACGCCCCCGACACCGGCTCCGCCCAGGCCCAGCCCAGCGCCCCGCCGCCCACCTCCGGTGCCGCCACCACCGCCCCGGCCGCCGCCCACCCCGCGCCGCCCTGCACCATGGTGATCTTCGGCGCCCACGGCGACCTGACCAAGCGCCTGCTGATGCCCGCGCTCTACAACCTGGCGTCCGGCCACCTGCTCGACGACGGCTTCCGCATCGTCGGCGTCGACCGCACCGAGGGCAACGACGACGCCTGGCGCAAGGAGCTGTCTGACACGATGCAGGAGTTCACGAAGGACCCCAGCGCCGAGTTCTACGTCCCCGAGATCGACCAGCAGGCCTGGGGCTGGGTGACGCAGCGCCTCAGCTACGTGCAGGGCGACTTCACCAGGCCCGAGGACATCAGGAGGCTCGGCGACGGCCTGAAGGGCTCGGTGCTGTTCTACATGGCCATCGCCGCCCGCTTCTTCGGCGGCGTGGTCGAGCAGCTCGGCACCGCCGGCCTGCTCAGGCAGGAGGAGGGCAGCTTCCGCCGCGTGGTGATCGAGAAGCCGTTCGGCTCCGACCTCGCCTCCGCCAAGGCGCTCAACGCCCAGATCCTGACCCAGGGCGACGAGAGCCAGTTCTACCGGATCGACCACTTCCTCGGGAAGGAGACGATCCAGAACATCATGGCGCTGCGTTTCGCCAACGGCATCTTCGAGCCGCTGTGGACGCGCGAGCACATCGACCACGTGCAGATCACCGCCGCCGAGACCGTGGGCGTGGAGGCCCGCGGCGCCTTCTACGAGCCCACCGGCGCGCTGCGCGACATGGTGCCCAACCACCTGTTCCAGATGCTCGGCATGATCGCCATGGAGCCGCCCAACAGCTTCGACGCCGAGGACGTGCGCGACGAGAAGGCCAAGGTGATCCGCGCCATCCGCCCCGTGAGGACGGAGAACATCGTGCGCGGCCAGTACACCGCGGGCGAGATCGCCGGAAAGCCCATGGCCGGCTACCGCGAGGAGCCCGGCGTCGCCAAGGACAGCACGACGGAGACCTACATCGCCCTGCAGTTCGAGATCGACAACTGGCGCTGGGCCGGCGTGCCGTTCTACGTGCGCACCGGCAAGCGCCTCGGCGGCCGCGCCACCGAGATCGTCGTCCACTTCCGCCAGGCGCCCTACGCCCTGTTCCGCGACACCCCCGTCGACAAGCTCTCGCCCAACATGATGGTGTTCTCCATCCAGCCCACCGAGGGCCTGTCGCTGTCGATCAGCGCCAAGCACCCCGGCCCGACCATGACGCTGGCCGGCGTCGACCTCGCCTTCCGCTACCAGGACGCCTTCAAGGTCGAGCCCAATGTCGGCTACGAGACGCTGCTGTTCGACTGCCTGCACGGCGACCCGACCCTGTTCCAGCGCGCCGACAACATCGAGGCCGGCTGGGCCGCGGTCGAGCCCGCCCTCAGGGCCGCCGCCGACGGCACCGCCAAGGTGGAGGACTACCCCGCCGGCTCCTACGGCCCGAAGGGCGCCGACGAACTGCTGGCGCGCAGCGGGCGGCACTGGCACTCGCTGACGCACCACGAGGCAGGGTAGCCAGCAAGGTTGAGGCTCCGCCTCAAACTCCGCCAAAGGCTCGCCTTTGGAATCCCCGACTCAGGGAAGGCATTCCAAAGGCCCGGCCTTTGGCGGGTCCGGGCAGGGCCCGGCCTTGCTTGCCTGCGCTGGTGACCTGGGACGCCGCCATGCGCGCCGGCCGCTTCGCCGACGCCTGGTCCCTGGCCGACGCGGCGCTGGCCGCCTGCGACCCCGCGACCCGCGACGACCCCGCGCTCCCCTACCACCTGCGCTGGGTCTGGGACGGCACGCCCCCCGATGGCCGCGACGTCCTGGTGCGCTGCTACCACGGCCTCGGCGACACCCTGCAGTTCGCCCGCTACCTCCCCCTGATCCCCGCCGCCCGCCTGACGGTGGAGGCGCAGCCCGCACTCCTCCCCCTCCTCGCCCGCCTCCCCGGCCTGCCCCACGCGACGTGGCACCCGTTCGACCCCGCGCGCCCGCTCCCCCCCTCCGCGTGCGACATCGAGATCATGGAGCTGGCCCACGTCCTGCGCCGCGTCCCCCCGCCGCTCGCCCCCGCCCTGCCCACGCCCGCGCCCCGCCCGCCCGGCCGCCGCGTCGGCCTGTGCT
>CAXSER010000506.1:0-2165 GCA_964236315.1 uncultured Acetobacteraceae bacterium
GCCCGCAGACGGCGCTCCCGGCGGCGGAGGCGCCTTGCAGCGACCGCGCGGGCCTCCAACTCCGGATCATGTCCCGACACCCCGTCTCCGCCCTCGCCTGCGCCCTCGTGCTGTTCTCGGCCCCGGCCGGGGCGCGGGAGACGCCGGTCTTCCTCGGCCCCGCGGGACTGCCCGCGGCGCGCTATCCGGCGCCGGTGCGCCCGGTAGCGCCCGTCGTCTCCGACCGCTGGCGTGACGAGGACTCGCGCGAGCGGGTCGGCGAGGCGGCGCACGTGATCGGCTGGCTCGACCTGCGCCCGGGCATGAGCGTGGCCGACATCGGGGCCGGGTCTGGCTACTACACCACCCGCATCGCCGCCGCCGTCGGGCCGGGCGGCCACGTCCTCGCGCAGGACGTGATGCCGCAGTACGTGGCCGAGCTGCGCGACCGCGTGGCCACGGCCGGGCTCGGCAACGTCGCCGTGGGGCTCGGCGACCCCGGCGACCCCCGCCTGCCGCCGAGATCCGTCGACGTGGCGCTGATGGTGCACATGTACCACGAGATCGCCCTGCCCTACGCGCTGCTGGGCAACCTGGCGCCGTCGCTGCGGCCCGACGGGCGGCTCGGGATCGTCGACGTCGACGACGCCACGGAGCGCCACGGCACGCCGCGCGCCCTGCTCGACTGCGAGCTGGCCGCCTCGGGCTACCGGCGCGTGGCGTTCCACTGGCTGCTGGTGCAGCCGCCGCGCTCCGAGTACCTCGCGGTGTTCGAGCCGCCGGCAAGCCCGCCGGACCCCGCCTCGGTCGTCGCCTGCCGCCCCTGACCCGCGCCACTCCGTCGCACGCCACGCGGGGCCGGCAGGCAACCGCGGTGCCGTCTCGCGCGTGTGGCGTGCCCCGTGTCGCGTCCAGGAGATGCCCGTTGCCCCGATCCGCCCTGCTGCCCGTGCTCGCCGTCCTGCTCGTGCCCGCCCTGCTCGTGCCCTCGCTCGGCGGCGGAGCGCACGCCCAGGGCGCGCAGACCCTGACGCAGACCCGCGGCGACGGCAGCTCCGTGTCGACCCGCGGCGCCGAGCCCGCCGGCCGCACCGGCCCGATGACCGCGGCCCCGATCAGCCCGCTGTCCAACACGCCTTCGCCCAGCGCCGCCGACGTGGGCGGCGCCGGCACCACCGCGGGCTCCGGCAGCTCGGGCGCCAGCGCCAGCGTCGGCAGCAGCGCGGGCGGCGCCGGCGCGATCGGGCTCGGCGGCATCGGCGGCAGCGGGATCGGCGGCGGGATCGGACAGAACTCGCTGGGCGACGGCGCCGGGGCGGGCGGCGGACCGGCGGGCGGGTCGGCCGTCGGGACGAACCTGAACACGAAGTAAGGAAGGCCGGGCTCTGCCCGGACCCGCAAAGGGTCCGAGGACCCTTTGATCCCTTGACTCAGGAGAGGGATTCCGAAGGCGGGCCTTCGGCGGGGTCCAGAGGCAGAGCCTTTGGCCTTCCTTGCTCACCCGCCCTCCGCGAAGCCCACGTCCAGCAGTTCCTCCCACGGCCCGCCGAGGTAGCGCCACAGCCTCAACGCCACGCCCTGCGCCGCCCACGGCGCGAAGCCGGCCTGCAGTCGCGCCAGCGTGTCGCGCGCCTCCTCGACGGAGACCTTGTTCTGCACGGTGACGTGCGGCCGGTGGCCCTGCCGGTCCTGGGCGCCGAGCCAGCCGCCCCAGTCGCGCGCCAGCTCGCCGCGCAGGGCATCCAGCGCCGGCGAGTGCAGCGTGTAGGCGCAGCCGCGGCCCAGCGTGCGCACCCCCGTCACCTCCACCGCGAGCCTGGGACGGCCGCGCAGCGACTCCAGCCGGGCGGCGATGGCGTCCAGCTCGGCGCCCGGCAGCGACTGGAACAGCGAGACGTGCGCCGGGATGAAGTTGCGCGCCGCCGGGAAGTGCTGGCGGCGTTCGCGCTCGAAGCGTCCCTGGGTGAGGTCGTCGAGCACGAGGGTGAGGATCAGCGGGTCATCGGCCATGGCCGCAGGATGCCCCCTGCCCCGCCGTCCTGGCGAGGGCCGCGACGCCGCGCCACCCTCAATGGCGCCCGACCCTTCGCGAGGAGCCCGCGTCCATGCCAGACGACCCCGCCCGGCGCAGGCCGCCGCCCGAGGCCGCCACGCCGCAGCCCGCGCTGCCCGGCCTGGCCGCGGAT
>CAXSER010000507.1:0-2164 GCA_964236315.1 uncultured Acetobacteraceae bacterium
GACAGGCTGGCCGCGCTGGTCCGCGAGGGGGACATGATCGGGGTCAGCGTGCCCGAGGCGCGAAGCAGGCAAGGTTGAGGCCCTGCCTCAAACTCCGCCAAGGGCTGGGCCCTTGGATCGCCTTCACTTAAGGAATGGGATCAAAGGGTCCTCGGACCCTTTGCGGGTCTGGGCGGAGCCCAGCCTTGCTTCACTGCGCCGCCGTCACCCGCCACACCGTGTTGCCCAGGTCGTCCGCGACCAGCAGCGCGCCGCCTTTGTCGAGCGCCAGCCCCACCGGCCGCCCCCGCGCGTGGTCCTTCGCGTCGAGGAAGCCGGTGACCACGTCCTGCGGCGGTCCGCTCGGCTTGCCGTTCGCGAACGGCACGTAGATCACCTTGTAGCCGTTGAGCGGGGTGCGGTCCCAGCTGCCGTGCTCGCCCACGAACGCCCCGCCGCGGTACGCCGCCGGCAGCCCGTCCGCGGTGTCGAACACCAGGCCCAGCGGCGCCACGTGCGAGGACAGCGCGTAGTCCGGCACGATCGCCTGCGCCACCAGGTCCGGCCGCTGCGGCTGCACGCGCGGGTCGACGTGCTGCCCGTAGTAGCTGTACGGCCAGCCGTAGAACCCGCCGTCCTGCACCGACGTCATGTAGTCCGGCACCAGGTTCGGCCCCAGCTCGTCGCGCTCGTTGACCACCGCCCACAGCTTGCCGCTCTGTGGCTCGAACTGCAGGCCGTTCGGGTTGCGCAGGCCGGCGGCGTAGATGCGGAACGCCCCGGTCGCGCGGTCGACCTCCAGGATGTCGGCGCGGTCCAGCTCCGCGCCGATGCCGTTCTCGGTGATGTTGCTGTTCGAGCCGACGCCGGCATAGAGCTTCGTGCCGTCGGGCGACGCCACCAGGCTCTTGGTCCAGTGGTGGTCGATCGGCCCGCCCGGCAGGTCGACGAGCTTGGTGCCCGGGTCGCTGATCGTCGTGGCGCCGTCCGTGTAGGGGAAGCGCAGGATCGCGTCGGTGTCGGCGACGTACAGGTCGTGGCCGACCAGGGCGACCCCGAACGGCGAGTTCAGGTGGTCGAGGAAGATGGTGCGCGTGGGCGCCACGCCGTCGGCGGCCGCGCGCAGCAGGGTGATGCGGTTGGCGCCCTTGGCGTGGGCGCCGGAGAACGCCTCGACCCAGCCCATCACCAGGTCCTTCGGCCGGTTGACCGGGGCGGCGGGCCCGCTGGTCTCGACGACCAGCACGTCGCCGTTGGGCAGCACGGTGAGCGAGCGGGGGTGCTTCAGGTCGCGCGCCAGGGCCTCGACGTGCAGGCCCTTGGCCACCGTGGGCGCCCCGTCCGCGCCCCAGGCGACGTCCGGCGCGATGTCCATCGGCGGCAGCAGGTACTGGTGCGGCGTCGGCAGGGCGAGGTTGGCGCCGTACTGGGTGATGGCGTCGAGCTGCGCCCCCGGCGGGCCGGAGAACGCCCACACGCTGCCCAGCCCGCAGGCGAACGCGACCAGCGCCAGCAGCGACACCGGCACCGCCTGCCGCAGCCCGCGCGCCGCCCCGCCCGCCGTTCCGCGCCCAGGGACGCCTGTCGATCCGCGCGCAGCGCCGCCGGCCGCAGCGCCGACGCCGCCGCCGTCAGCCGGGCGGTACAGCCTGGTGACGACGAGGATCAGCATGACGAGCGCCGACAGCGTCACCCCGGTCGGCACCACCGCGGTGTAGCCGTCGCGGCTGTGCACCATGACGTTGACGATCGAGAGCAGCGCCACCAGCGTGTCGCCCAGCACGTGCGGCCACGGCGGCGTCAGCGGATGCGTGCGCCGGCCTCGCGCGAGGTCGACCAGCCCGGCCGCCGCGGTGGCGGCCACGACCAGCAGGCCGCCCGTGATCAGCCACACGGAGAACGTCTCCCACGTCACCGAGACCGACCGCCAGTACGCGAGGTCCGTGACCAGCGCCGCGCCGAAGAACGCGTACGCGGCCGGCACCAGCCGCGGATACAGCGGCCGCGAAGCCGCGCGGGGCGGCGCGGTCACGATCGGCCGCGACGACAGGATGGACTGGGACATGAAGGGCGGGGCTCCTGGCTGCGTCGTGCAGCGCTCGTCTCGTGGATGGGTCGCGGCGGCGTCGCGGGACGCGCCGCGACGGGGCAGGTGCCGCCGCCTGGGCACGACGCCGCCGCGACG
>CAXSER010000508.1:0-2144 GCA_964236315.1 uncultured Acetobacteraceae bacterium
CTGGCCGGCGCCGTTTGGGCCGAGCACGGCGACGAAGGCGCCGGGGGCGATGGACAGGGTGATGTCGGACAGGACGGTGCGGCGGCCGAGCGTCAGGGTGACGCCGGACAGGGCGACGGCGGCGGGCGCGGGGGCGGCGGCCGGGATGGGTGCGGCGGCGGGCACCGGGACGGGGCCGGCGGCGGGGCGCAGGAGCGGGGCGGGGGCATCGCGCGGGGTCATGGGGCGGGGGGGAAGAGGGCCTGGTCGAGGGCGTCGAGCTGGGCGAGCATCCAGGCCTGGTAGGTCGTGCCGGTGGGCTCGGTCTCGGTGACGCCGAGCACCGGGACGCCGGACGTGCGGGCGATGTCGAGCAGGCGGCGGGCGGCGGTGTCGGTGGCCTGCGTGTTGTAGACGAAGAGGCGGACGCGGTGGCGGCGCAGGTCGTCCTCGAAGGCGGCGACGTCGGAGGCGGCGGGCTCGGTGTCGTTCATCACGGCGAGCTGGAAGCGGGCGTTGCGCATGCGCAGGCCCAGCGCGTCGGCCATGTCGCCGAACACCGGCTCGGTGGCGGTCACGGGCAGGCCGGCGACGCGGGCGCGCAGGGCGGCGATGCGCGCGTCCAGCGGCCGCAGGGAGGCGAGGAACGAGGCCAGCCGCGCCGCGTAGCCCGGGGCGTGGGCGGGGTTGGCGCGGGTGAGCGCGTCGGCGAGGGCGCGGGCGAAGGCGGGCATGGCGGCCGGGTCGTACCACAGGTGCGGGTTGTCGCCGGCGTGGCGGCCGAGCAGGTCGGCGACGGTGATCGACTGGCGGGCGGGGCGCGGCGAGGCGGCGAGCAGCTTCGCCATCCACGGGTCGTAGTCCACGCCGTTGGCGACGGCGATGTCGGCGCCCGCGAGGTCGCGGGCCACGGCGGGGCTGGCCTCGAACAGGTGGGGGTCCTCGTCGGCGTGGGACAGGATGCTGCGGACGGTGGCGGACGGGCCGGCGACCTGGGCGGCGACGTCGCCGTAGAAGTTCTCCGCCGCCACGATGCGGACCGGGGCGGCGCCGGGCCGGGCCGGGGACCGGGCAGCGGGCTGGGACCGGGCAGCGGGCTGGGACTGGGAACCGGACTGGGACTGGGAACCAGACTGGGACTGGGCACCAGACTGGGACTGGGCCAGGGCGGGCGAGGCGGCCAGCAGCCCGGCCGCGAGGGTTGCGGCGCGCAGGGCGGGGTGAGGCATTCGGGCTCCTTGGGCTGCGGGCTGGGCAGATTTCGCAATACTATAACGTAAATCGCGCGTCCAGGGTGTCGCGACGCGTCTGCCCCCGAGGGTGACGGCGGGCGTACGGACGGGGTTTGCGGCGTCCGGGTGGGCCAGCCGGCGGCCGGGTGGGGCATGCGGCGCCCCAGCCAGGGCGCGGCGCGGGCCGGCGCCGGGCGGGTCGGCCTTGAACATCCGGCGGTCGGCGTTACGTTGTAACGGCAAACAGGTCGGGGCTCCTTCGTGACGTCAGCCGAGTTCACGCCGCGCACCGCGGCGCTGCTGGAGCGTGTGGGCGCGGTCTGCACCCGGCGCGGCGTGCGGCTCACGGAGCTGCGGCGCCAGGTGCTGGGGCTCGTGCTGGACAGCGCCAGGCCGGCGGGGGCGTACGACCTGCTGGAGAAGCTGCGGCCGCATCACCGTGGGGCGGCGCCGCCCACGGTGTACCGCGCGCTCGACTTCCTGCTGGAGCAGGGGCTGATCCACAAGGTCGAGCGGCTGTCGGCGTTCGTGGGGTGCCTGCACGGCGTGGACGAGCACGACGACGACGAGGTGCACCACCACGCGGCGCAGTTCCTCATCTGCCGTCGGTGCGGGCAGGTCACGGAGCTGAACGACCGCGAGATCGGGCGCGCGCTGCTGCGGGCTGCGCGGGGGTGGGGGTTCGCGCTGAACCACTCGACGGTGGAGGCGGAGGGGGTCTGCGAGGCGTGCGCAGGGGCGGCGTGAAGGAGGCAAGGCCGGGCTCTGCCCGGACCCGCCAGGGGCGAGCCGCCCCTGGACCGGCTTCACTTGAGGGAGGGCGATCCAAGGGCCCGGCCCTTGGCGGAGTTCGAGGCGGAGCCTCGACCTTGACTGCCTACAGGCCGCTGTACCAGTTGTAGCCCTGCTTCTCCCAGTAGCCGCCGGGGTTGG
>CAXSER010000509.1:0-2140 GCA_964236315.1 uncultured Acetobacteraceae bacterium
GGCCAGGGCCATGCGGGCCAGGGCGAGGCGGGTCGGGGCCGGGTGTGCCAGGGCGGGGCGGGGCGGGGCGGGGTGTGCCAGGGCGGGGTGTGCCAGGGCGGGGTGTGCCAGGGCGGGGCGGGGCGGGCCGGGGCGGGCCGGGGGGCGGCAGGGGGGCGTGCGCATGGTGTCGTCGCGGCTCACGGCCGGCTCCCGTTCAGCACCATGTGCGCCGGGCCCTGGAACTGGATCACGGCGCCCTTGTCGACGAGGGCGAAGCCCTGGGCGTCGAGCGTGCCGAACGGGCCCTCGGCGTGGGTGCGGTCGTTGCTCGCCGCCGAGTCCTGCTTGAGGTCGACGTCGGCGGTGTCGGAGGTCATCACGGTGCCGTCCTGGCGGTACAGCGTCACGTCGCCGGACAGGTCGAGCTGGCCGGTGTGCTGCATGTAGACGCCGTCGCGCGACTGCAGCATCAGCCAGGCGCCGTTCTGCATCACCACGTCGCCCTTGGGCGCCACCAGGTCGACCCGCTCGGGGCCGGCCTCCTTGGCGCTGTCGGCGGTCAGGGTGTAGGGGCGGCCGCGCGCGTCCACGCCGCGGTAGCGCGGCGCCACCATGCGCCCGGTGCCCAGCTCCACCGCGGCCAGGCCGCGCATCGCCAGGCGGCCGGCGCCGAGCGCGCGGTTCAGCTCCGGCCACAGCGCCACGGCGCCCAGCAGCAGCAGCGCGCCCAGCGGCAGCAGCCACTTCACCGCGGTCAGGGTGACGCGGCGGCGCACCATGCGGCCGGGGGTGGGCGGCCTGCGGCGCGGGTCGGCGCCGGGGGCGAGTCGGGCCTCCAGGCGCAGGGTGGCGGCGCGGCCAGGGTCGGCCGGGGCGTCGGGGCGGGGGGCGTCGGGGCGGGGTGCGTCCACGCGGGGGGCGTCCACGCGGGGGATGTCGGAGCGGGGGATGTCGGAGCGGGGGGCGGTGCCGGGCGGGACGGGGCGGGCCTCACCGAGCCCGGAGGGGTGGGCCTCGCCCGGCCTGGCCTCGCCCGGCCTGGCGCCGCTCACGTCAGCCCTGCGCGCAGCAGGTCGTGCAGGTGCAGCAGCCCGACCGGGCGGCCGGCCTCGACCACGAACAGGCTGGTGATCGGGCGGGCACGCGCGGTCATGCGGTGCAGCGCCTCCGCGGCCAGGGCGTCCGGGCCGATGGTGCCGGGCCGCGCGGTCATCACCTGCTCCACGGTGCGGCCCAGCAGGTCGGGGCCCATCGCGCGGCGCAGGTCGCCGTCGGTGATGATCCCCGCCAGAGCGCCCTGCGCGTCGAGCACGCCCAGGCAGCCCAGGCTCTTGGTGGTCATCAGCACGATGGCCTCCTGCATCCGCGTGCCCGGCACGGCCAGCGGCATCGCCTCGCCGGTGTGCATCAGCTCGCGCACCCGGCGCAGCCGCGCGCCCAGCGAGCCGCCGGGGTGGAAGGTGCGGAACTCGCTCGCCGTGAAGCCGCGGCGCTGCAGCAGGGCCACCGCCAGCGCGTCGCCCAGCGCCATCTGCATCGTCGTGCTCGTCGTCGGCGCGCCGGTGACCGCGCAGGCCTCGGGGGCGGGGGGCAGCACCAGCGCCACGTCGGCGGCGCGCGCCAGGGTGGAGGCCGCGCGGCCGGTGATCGCGACCAGCGGCAGGCCGAAGCGGCGGGCGTGGGCGACCAGGTCGGCCAGCTCCGCGGTCTCGCCGGAGTTGGACAGGGCCAGCACGCCGTCGCCGGCCAGCACCATGCCGAGGTCGCCGTGGCTGGCCTCCGCGGGGTGGACGAACAGCGAGGGGGTGCCGGTGGACGCGAGCGTGGCGGCGATCTTGCGCGCGACGTGGCCGGACTTGCCGATGCCGGTCACGACCACGCGGCCGGGGAGCGCGGCCAGCAGGGCCAGGGCGTCGGCGAAGCGGGAGTCGAGCGAGGCGGCGAGCGCGCGCAGGCCGGCCGCCTCGGTGGCCAGCACCGAGCGCGCGGCGGCCAGGTCGTCGTCGAGGGTGGCCAGGGCGGCGGTCATCGCAACACTCTCCTGGCTCCATGTATGGGCAGGGGCAGGGGCAGGGTCAATTCTGCGGGGGATTGCGAGGGGTTAAGGAAGGCCAGGGCGCCGCCCTGGACCCGCCAGGGCGAGCCGCCCTGGACCGGC
>CAXSER010000510.1:0-2137 GCA_964236315.1 uncultured Acetobacteraceae bacterium
CCGCGAAGCAGGCGGTGCGCGAGATGGTGCACCACGTCTGCGCCCGCACCAGCCTCACCCGCAACCAGGCCTACATGCTGTGCTCGCTGGCCGGCAACCTGCGCGTCACCCAGACCGTCGACGGCAACAAGGGCGTCCACATGCTGCTTGCCAAGTCGCTGCTCAGACAGTCAGGGAGGAAGCAAGCGCATTCTTTTTCTGAAGAAAGATAAGAAAAAATACTCTGTAAATAAGACTAAAGCCTCATTTGCAAAGTTCTTTGGTTCTTTCTTAAAAGAAAGAACTCGCTTGCTTCCTGCCTACCCCGCGACCAGCACCGGCGCCCGCCGGTGCCGCGTCGCGCACTCGTAGTCGTAGGCCAGCGCGAGCAGCGTCGCCTCGCTCCACATCGACCCCACGATCACCAGGCCGAACGGCGCCCCGGACTCGTGGTAGCCCGCGGGCACAGTGACGGCAGGCAGACCGGCGATGTTGATCTCGCTCACCACCGTCTCGTGGATCGGCGCTGGCCCGTGCAGCGGCCCCAGCGCGTCGCGCATCTGCGGGAACACCAGCGCGTCCAGCCGCTCGCGCGCGAACACCTCGCCGAAGATCGCGAGATACGCCTCGCGCGCCGCGATGAACTCCGACAGGTCCGGCGGCCGCGACGGATCGGCGAGGCACGGCGCGAACTGCGGCAGGTGCGGCATGAACCCCAGCACGCCGGTCGGCGCGAAGGCGTCCTCGCGCGCCGTGGCCGCCGCGAACGCCGCGAACGTCTTCAGCGCCGCGTCCGGCCCGAGCCGCTCCAGGTACTTCTGCAGGTCGTAGGGCACGGACTCCATGCCCCGCGCGTCGAACTCGGCGAGAGGCGGCGTGGGCTGGCGCAGCGCCGCGAACCCCGTGCCCGCGAACGGGTCCTCGACCAGCACCGCCCCGCGCGCCACCAGCTCGCCCTGCGCCCGCTCGTACAAGCGCACCGTCTCCTCTGACAGCGGCAGGTCGCGCCACCCCGGCCCGTACAGCCCGATCCGCTTGCCCTGCAGCGCGTCCTCCGTCAGTAGCGACGTGTAGCCGCCCGCCGGCCGGTGCCCGACGCCCGCGATCGTCTTCGGGTCCTCTGACGAGTAGCCCGCCAGCGCATCGAGCGTGAGGGCCGCATCGCGCACGCACCGCGCTACCGGCCCCACCACGTCGCGCAGCGCCGACAGCGGCATCACCCCCGCGTTCGGCACCAGCGCAAAGGTCGGTTTCAGCCCGACCAGCGCCTGCGCCGACGCCGGGTTCTGGATCGACCCCCCCGTCTCCTCCGCCAGCGCCAGCACGGCCATGCTCGCGGCCACCGCGCAGGCGCTCCCGGCGCTGCTCCCGCCCGGCAAGAACTCGCGGCCCGCGGGGTTGTACGTCGGCCCGGCCCAGCTCCCGTTGGCGTGCGCCCCGGTGTGGCTCAGGATCGGCACGTTGGTCTTGCCCAGGATCACCGCGCCCGCCGCGCGCATCCGCGCCACCACCGGCGAGTCCGTCGCCGGCATCAGGTCCACGCCCCCGGACGCCGCGTGCAGCAGCGACCACCCCGCGGTGGTGGGAAACCCCACCATGTCCATCGGGTCCTTCACCACCACCGGCACTCCGGCCAGCGGCCCGAGCGCCTCGCCCGCCGCCCGACGCCGGTCGATAGCCCGCGCGTCGTCCAGCGCGTCGGGGTTGAGGAAGATGATCGCGTTGTAGGCAGGGTTGAACGTGACGATGCGATCCAGGAACGCCTGCGTCAGCGCCTCGGAGGTCGCCGCACCGCTGGCAAACGCGTCCTGCGCGCCCTGCACCGTCAATTCCACGATGTCGATGTCGCTCATGCGCCGGGTCCGATCCTGCGAGGTCCAGGCCCGCAGGGTGTCGGTCCCGTGCCCCGGGCGCAACCCCGCACGCGCTCACGAGGTGGCGAAGCACGTTGCGGCAAAAATACGGAATTGCCGCGCCTCCCCGCCGGCTCCGTGGGTGGCACAGCGATTGCTGCCCTCCCGCTCGCCCTGCGTAGCAAGGGTTCCGGAAGGGTATCGACCATGAGGGCGTTGTTGCACAGACCTCGCCCACGACGTCCTCACCCGCCCGCAGCACCCGCTGACCGCGCGCTTCCTGCGCAGCATGGGCGCGGACACCC
>CAXSER010000511.1:0-2136 GCA_964236315.1 uncultured Acetobacteraceae bacterium
ATGCCCGTGATGGCCGGGTCGGCGGCGGTCGGCGCGGTCGCGGCCGGGGGTGCGCTCGCGGGCGCCGCGTGCGCGGGGCAGGCCAGGGCGAGCAGGAGGAGGGCCGGGAGGGCGGCACGTGCCATGTGGTTCGCTCCGCCGCGGCTGGAGCGGCGAACCTGCCCCCGCCGCGAGGCCGCCGCAAGCCGGGGGCATGGCAGGCCGCCGCGCCGCGTGTACAAAGGTGTGCATGGACCCGGGAGCGCGGTGCGCGCGGCACCGTGGCCCGCAATGGGACCGGATGGTGGGGAGAGCTGCGTGACCGAGGCCGAGGTGTACCAGGCGCTGACCGCGATCTTCCGCACGGTGTTCGCGCGGCCCGACATGGCGTTGTCTCCGGCGCTGTCGGCACGCGACGTACCGGGCTGGGACAGCTTCAAGCAGATCGAGGTGATGATGGCGGTGGAGGAGCGGTTTGCGATCGAGCTGTCCACCGGCGACATCGACCGGTTGCGCAACGTCGGCGACCTGGCCGGGATCGTGCTGTCCCGGCAGGGCGGCGACGCGTGACCGACCAGAACGTCGCGACGCTGGCGAGCTGCGTGGCCACCGGGATCACGCTGGTGCTGTGGCGGGTGGCGACGCGCCACGCAGAGGGGCGCAGCGAGGCGGAGGCGCGGCTGCTGAACTCCGGGTTCGCGATGCTCGCGGTGATGCTGGTGACGACCGTGGTGGCCACGCTCGGGGGGTTCTGAAGGAAAGCAAGGTCGAGGCTCCGCCTCGAGCTCCGCCAAGGGCCGGGCCCCTGGATCGCCTTCCCCAAGTGAAGGGATCAAAGGGTCCTCGGACCCTTTGCGGGTCTGGGCAGAGCCCAGCCTTCCTACGCCGGGTTCGCCGCCGCAGGCGCCGGCTCCGGCTCCGCAGGCTCCGACGGCGAGAGCAGCTCCGGCCCGTCGTTGCGCACGCTGTTGACCTGGCGGCCGACGGTCCAGGCCCGCAGCGTGCCGTCCGGCGCCGGCCGCATCAGCGCCGCCGCCGCATCGGCCTCCGCCTCGAGCCAGGGCGCCCAGGCGTCGCGCTCCAGGATCACCGGCATGCGCTCGTGCAGCGCCGACATCTCGGCGTTGGCGGTGGTGGTCACGATGGTGAAGCTGCGCGTCACCTCGCCGTCCGGCGCGGTCCAGCTCTCCCACAGCCCGGCCAGGGCCATCTGCGCGCCGTCGACGCGGGCGACGGCGAAGGGCTGCTTGCCGTCGGGGACGGCGCGCCACTCGTAGAACGCGGTGGCGGGCACCAGGCAGCGGCGCTGCGCGAACGCCGAGCGGAACAGCGGCAGGACGCGCACGGTCTCGGCGCGGGCGTTGATCGGCCGGCGCGCGGCCTTCTGGTCCTTGGTGAAGTGCGGCAGCAGACCCCAGCGCAGCAGGTCCAGCCGGCGCTCGCCGCTGGCGCGGTGGAGGCGCACCACCGGCGCCTGCATGGTCGGCGCCATGTTCCAGCTCGGCGCCGCGTTGGGCAGCGGCGGCGACACCTCGAACAGCGCCGCGATCGCCGCGGGGTCGAGGTCGCTCACGAAACGCCCGCACATGACCGGATCCTTCCACGCCGCCGCTCCTTGCAGATGGGGCGCGCGGCCGCGGATGTGACCGTCAGCGGCCGCGGACCACGCCCGGCGCGAGCAGGGGATGGCCGAGCGCGACGCCATCCGGCGCTGGGTCGTGGAACGGCGCGTCGTGCGGCGATGCGTCACCCGGCGCGGGACGGGTCGCGGCGAGCTTGGCGGGCCGGGGCGCGCGGATCGGGGAGGAGGTGTGGACCGGTGCGGCATCCCGCTGCGCGAGCAGCAGGCGGCGGTAGTCGTGCGGGGCCATGGTGCGGGTCCTTGTGCCAACGCCCGGAAACGCCGGCGTGCGACGAGGCAGCGTCCAGGCCTGGGCGGCAGCCCAGGCCTGGCGCGGCGGGGCGGGCCGAGCGGTTGGCCCGCCCGACGGCTCAGCGGGTCGCGACGGGCGCGACCTCGCCGTTCTGGCCCGGGACGTGCGGCGTACGCTCGCGCTCCATCCGCGTCTCGGCGGCGAAGCGGTGGCGGCTGCGTGCGGCCTGCTCCGCGCGCGTCCGCCCGGCGCGGCCCTCGCGCGCCTCGCCGAAGCCCGTATC
>CAXSER010000512.1:0-2131 GCA_964236315.1 uncultured Acetobacteraceae bacterium
AGCCAGGGCAGCGCGAGCACCAGCAGGCCCAGGTAGAGGCGAACCACGACGCGGATCAGTACTTCAACGCGGGCCATCCAGTGAATGGGCCGCGCGCTTGCACCGGACGAAGCCGGGCGGCTGCGGGGCTGCGGGTCGCGCGGGTTGGGTGGGTAGAGGTCCGGCGGCTGCGCCATGTTTAGAAAGATGCAGGCGCGGCTACCTGGAGGAGGCGACCGCGCACAGTGGTGGGCTCAAAATACCTGAACCGGGACCAGTGCCTTGCAAAGTAAAGCAAAGCACTGCTGGAGGGCTGTTTGCACAACAGCTTTTAGGCCGAGGGGGTGGAGTTGCGGCGGGGGCGACGGTTGGCTTGCAGGATCTTTTTGCGCAGGCGGAGGGACTTGGGGGTGACCTCTACCAGTTCATCTTCGGCGATGAACTCGATGGCTTGTTCAAGGTTCATGGCCCTGTGGGGGACGAGGCGCAGGGCTTCATCGGCGGAGGAGGCGCGCATGTTGGTGAGCTTTTTCTCGCGGACGGCATTGACGTCGAGATCGTTGTCTCGATTGTTTTCGCCGACGATCATGCCTTCGTAGACTTCAACGCCCGAGGGGACGAAGAGGACGCCACGGTCCTGGAGGCCGTCGAGCGCGTAGGTGGTGGTGCTGCCGACGCGGTCGGAGATGAGGGCGCCGGTGGGGCGCTGCGGGATGTCGCCCTGGTAGGGCATGTAGCCCTCAAAGAGCGCGTTCATGATGATGGTGCCGCGAGTTTCCGTGAGCAGTTCAGAGCGCAGGCCGATGAGGCCGCGGCTGGGTACCTTGAACTCCATGCGGGTGCGGCCGTAACCGTGGCTGTTCATCTTGGTCATTTCACCCTTACGCGGGCCGAGGCGCTCAATGACGGTGCCGACGAAGTTGTCAGGGATGTCGATGACGAGGTGCTCGACCGGCTCCATGAGCTTGCCGTCGACGCGCTTGGTGACGATTTCAGGACGGCCTACCATGACCTCAAAACCTTCGCGGCGCATCATTTCAATGAGGATGGAGAGTTGCAGCTCACCGCGTCCGAGGATCTTGAAGCTTTCGGCGGAGCCGGTTTCTTCAACGCGGATGGAAACATTGGTGAGCAGTTCCTTGTCGAGGCGGTCGCGGATGTTGCGCGAGGTGACGTAGTTGCCTTCACGCCCGGCGAAGGGGGAGTTGTTGACCGACATCTGCATGGCGATGGTGGGCTCGTCGATGACGATGAGGGGCAGGGGGCGCGGATTTTCGATGCTGCACAGCGACTCGCCGATGGTGATGCCGGGGATGCCGGCGATGGCGATGATGTCGCCGATTTCGGTCTGGGTGGTATCGACGCGCTTGAGGCCAGCGTAGGAGAAAAGCTTGGTGACCTTCACTTTTTCCATGGACAGGTTGCGCTTGGAAACCATGACTTCGTCACCGGCCTTGAGGGTGCCGTTGAAGACGCGGGCGACAGCGAGGCGACCGAGATAGTCAGAATAGTCAAGATTGGTGACGAGGATTTGCAGGGTACCGGCAGGGTCGCCGGGGGCCTTGGGGGCGGTATCGATGATGGACTGGAAGAGGGGCTGAAGATTTTCGCCGAGGGTGGTGGCGGAGTTGGAGGCGAGGCCGAGTTTGCCGTTTGTGTATAAAACCGGAAAATCGAGCTGATCTTCCCCGGCATCAAGGTCGATAAAGAGATCGTAGACCTCGTTGAGGACTTCCTGCGGGCGCGCGTCGGGGCGGTCGATCTTGTTGATGACGAGGATGGGGGGAAGCTTGGCTTCAAGGGCCTTGGAGAGCACGTAGCGGGTTTGGGGCAGGGGGCCTTCAGAGGCATCGACGAGCAGGATGACGGCATCGACCATTTTGAGGGCGCGCTCGACTTCGCCGCCGAAGTCGGCGTGGCCGGGGGTGTCGACGATGTTGATCTTGGAGTCTTTGTAGAAGATGGATGTGGGCTTGGCGAGGATGGTGATGCCGCGCTCGCGCTCAAGGTCGTTGGAGTCCATGACGCGGTCGGTGAGGGCTTCGTTGTCGCGGAAGGTGCCGGACTGGCGCAGCATGGCATCGACGAGGGTGGTCTTGCCGTGGTCAACGTGGGCGATGATGGCGACGTTGCGAATATCGGAGTGGGGCAC
>CAXSER010000513.1:0-2112 GCA_964236315.1 uncultured Acetobacteraceae bacterium
GGCGGCCGGGTGGCGCGCGCTCGCCGCACCCGGCCGCCGGAACCCCCCGCCGCAGGCCGGCGTTGCGTGCTCCGGCGACATCCAGGAGGAACGGCCGCTTCATGGCACAGTCTCGCATGCGACTCTGGCCCTTCGTCGTGGGCGTCCCGATCGTGGCGATCGTGCTGCTGGTGGCATTCTGGCGCTGGGACTGGTTCGTCCCTCTGGTCGAGAGGCAGGCCTCCTCCGCGCTCGGCCGCCAGGTGACGATCAGCCACCTCCACGTCCACCTCGGCCGCATCACCACTGTGACCGTGGACGACCCCGTGGTCGCCGAGCCCGCGGACTTCCCCGAGGAGAAGCCGTTCGCCACCGCCCGCACCCTGACCATCAGCGCCGACGTGATGGCCTACATCCGCAGCCGCGCCCTGGTGCTGCCGGTGATCGCCGTCGACGGCGGCCAGGTCGTGGCCACCTCGCTGCCGGACGGGCGCAACAACTGGACGCTCGGCAGCACGAAGCCGGCCGGGTCCGAGCCGGCCAAGAGCGGCCCCTCGCCGCAGATCGGCGACCTGCGCATCGCCGACACCCACGTGCAGTTCACGGACGCCAAGGCCAAGGCGGCGGTCGGCCTGGACGTCAGCACGCGCGAGGCGAGCGGCGACACCGGCGCGCGCATCGTGGCGCAGATGAAGGGCCGCTACTCCGACCAGCCGATCACCGGCGGCCTGGTGGCGGGCGCGCTGCTCAGCCTGCAGGACCGCAAGGATCCCTACCCGGTCGACCTGCACGTGGAGAACGGGCCGACGAAGGTCACGCTGGTCGGCACCGTCGACGACCCGCTGCACTTCGACGGCGCGCACCTCAAGCTCGGGCTGACCGGGCCGGACATGTCGCTGCTGTTCCCGCTGACCGGCATCCCGATCCCCGAGACCCCGGCGTACAGCATCGCCGGCAACCTCGCCTACGACGCCGGCACGAGGAAGGTGCAGTTCCACCAGTTCGCCGGAAAGGTCGGCCAGAGCGACCTGGGCGGCGACATCGACGTGGCGATGGGCGGCGAGAAGCCGGTCGTGGACATGAACCTCGAGTCCAGGCGCGTCGACCTGGCAGACCTCGGCGGCTTCATCGGCACCGCCCCGGGCCGTGCCTCCGACGCGGCGCACGAGGCGCCGGAAACGAAGGAGCGCGTCGCCAAGGCGGAGCACAGCGGACACTTCCTGCCCGACAAGCCGATCAACCTGCCGGTGGTGAAGGCCGCCGACCTGCACGTTCAGTATCGCGGCGAGAAGATCGTCAACAAGTATGTGCCGATGGACAACATCTCGTTCAGGATCGATGTCGTCGACGGCAAGATCAACGTCCACCCGTTGAAGTTCGGCCTCGGCAACGGCGAGATACTGGCCGACATCGCGGTCGACGCGCCGGCCAAGCGGATCAACAGCGACATCTCGTTCCGCAACCTGAGTCTCGCGAAGATCATGGCGTCGACGCACAGCTTCGCGGGCGACGGCACCATCACCGGGGAGGCCAAGATCGACGGCGCCGGCACCTCGCTGGCGCAGATGATGGCCACCGGCAACGGCGGGCTGAAGCTGTCGATGAGCGGCGGCGGCGACCTCAGCGCCCTGCTGCTCAACATCGCCGGGCTGGAGTTCGGCAAGGCGATCCTCTCGGCGATGGGCCTGCCGCAGAAGGCGAAGGTGCAGTGCTTCGTCTCGGATTTCGTGCTGAACAACGGGCTGCTGCAGACCAAGGTGTTCCTGCTGCAGACCTCGGAGGAGCGCACCACGGCGACAGGCGACATCAACTTCAATGGCGAGAAGCTCGACCTCGCGCTGACCACGCGCTCGACGCACTTCTCCATCGGCTCGCTGCCCGGGCCGATCAACGTCGGCGGCACCCTGTCCTCGCCGAGCGTGCTGCCCGGCGCTGAGGTCGCGGCGCGCACCGGCGCCGCGGTCGGGCTCGGCATCCTGGCAGGGCCCGCGGCGCTGCTGCCCACGATCCAGTTCGGCACCGGCGAGGGCGACGCCTGCGCCAAGGCGGCCTCCGAGTCGGCGGCCCCGGTCGTGGCGCACCCCGTCTCCACCCGTCCCGCGGCGGCGCACGCGCGCCCCGCCAGGCGCCGCT
>CAXSER010000514.1:0-2094 GCA_964236315.1 uncultured Acetobacteraceae bacterium
CAGGGTCTGCGGCGTGTCGCCGAGCAGGCGGCGGGAGCGGGCGGACTCGCGCTGGGCGTCGCTGCCGTCGCCGGCGGCGAGCGCCAGCAGGCTGCGGGTCACGGCCTCGTCGCCGCGGCGGCGCTGGCGCAGCGCCCCGCGCACGCCGAACCACTGCGGGATGCGCAGGAGGCCGGAGACGAGGCGGGCCAGGGCGTAGAGCACCAGGAACAGCACGGCGAGCGCCAGCAGGGCGACGGGCACGGAGGTCTGCACGACGTAGGCGCCGAAGTGCAGCACGAACTGGCCGGGGAGGTGGCCGACGTACCAGGCGATCGTGACGACGATCGCGGCGAGGACGAGGAGGGAGAGGGCGCGCAGCATCAGGAATGCGCCACGAGCGAGGACAGGGCGGCGCGGGCGTCGAGGAGCCCGTGCGCCTGGGCGAGCCAGTCGGCCATGGCCTGGCGCGCGGGGCCCTGCAGGGTCTCCACGATCTCGACGGTGCCGGGGAGGTCGCCGGCGTTCATGGCGTCGGCGGCGCGGGCGAGGACGCCGGCGGCGGGGTCGCCGACGATCACGTCGTCGCCCTGGCGGACCACGACGGCCTGCTGCACGCGCGACCAGATGCGGCCGAGGAAGGGGCGGTTCGCGTTCTGCGGCTGGCTGGCGAGGCGGGCGGCCTCCGCGGCGTCGGCGAAGGAGAGGCGCAGGGCGGCGTCGGTGGGCGGCGGCGTGTCGGCGTAGCGGGCGAGGGCGGGCGGCGCGCCGGGGATGGCGCCGAGCTTGTGGCCGGCGGCGAGGTTGTCCTGGGCGGACTGCAGCTGCGCCATGGTGCCGGCGCGCGCGGCCAGGCCCGCGACCTTGCCGGAGGACTGCTCGACGGTGGCGAGGCGGGAGTCGAGCGCGCCCACCTTGCCGGAGAGGTCGGCGAGGGACTTCGTGGCCTGTGCGGAGGCGGCGTCGATGCGGCCGGAGAGGCCGGCGGCGAGGGCGTCGCGGGCGGACTTGTCGGCGGCCTGGGCAGCGTCGATGCGGCCGGACAGCGCTGCGGTGGCGGCGGTCGCGGCGGCGGCGGCCTGGGCGGTCACGGTGTCGATGCGGCCGGACAGGGTGTTGGCCAGGGCGTCGCGGGCGGCCTTGTCGGCGGCCTGGGCGGCGTCGAGCTGCCTGCCGAGGGTGGCCTGGGCGGTGTCGAGCTGCCTGCCGAGCGCGGTGCTGGCGGCGGCGGCGGCCGTGGTGGCCTGGGCGACGGCGGCGTCGGTGCGGCCGGACAGGGTGTTCACGTCGGCCTGCTGGCGGGCGGCGAGCTGGTCCTGGCGGCCGGCGATGGAATCCAGGCGCCGGGCCAGCTCGGAGGTGTCGGTGGACGCGATCGGGCCGGGCTTCTCCAGGGTGGCGAGGCGCTGCTCGATCGGCGCGAGGTTCGGGGCGGGGCGGGCCTCCAGGGCGGCGAGGCGGGACTGCGACTTGTCCAGCTCGGCGGAGAGGGCGTCGCGCTGCTGCTTGGCGGCCTGGAGCTGGCCGTCGAGGTCCTGCAGGTGCGCGCTGTCCTGGGTCAGGGCGGGGGGCACCGGCGGGTGGCTCCAGCCGTAGGCCAGGGCGCCGGCCTCCAGCACGACGCCGAGGAGGGCGAGGCCGCCGAGGGTGGCGCCGAGGCGGGCGGAGCGGGCCACGTCGGCCGGCGCGGTGCCGCCCGCTGCGGTGCCGGACTGGGCGTTGTAGCCGGGGGCGCCGGACTGGGTGCCGAAGCGGGGGGCCGCGGCGGGCGGATCGAGGGGGGGCGTCCCGAAGGCCGGGGGCGGGGCGCCGTCGGCGGGGAGGCCGGCGGGCGTGGCCGCGGCGGCCCGGTCGGGGACGATCTCGGCGTCGGGGATCGCCCGGCCGGTGCGGTCGGGGTGCGAGGGGTCGGACGAAGGGGGCATTGGGTCGCTCATAGCAGGGCCAGACCTCCGTCCAGGGTGGGGTGTTGTGCCACGTGCACGTGCCGCCAGGGCAGAGCGTGTAGCGCGGCGGCGGCGGTGCCGCCAATCGCCACAGCGTCGACCGGCGCAAGCGCGGGCACAAGGGCCGGCGGCAGGGTCGCCACGAAAGCGCGCGCGGTCTCGGCGGAGA
>CAXSER010000515.1:0-2075 GCA_964236315.1 uncultured Acetobacteraceae bacterium
GGGGAGCGGCGGCGCCTCGGCGGGAGGCGGCGGGGGCGGCGGCGGCGGCGGGGGGGGTGGCGGCGGGGGCGACTCGACCGGCGTGGGCTTCGGCGGCTCCCTGGCAGGGGGCTGGTCGGCGGGGGTGGGAGCGTCGGCGGGGGCGGGCTTCGTCGCGGGCTTCTCGCCGCGCTGCACCTTCTGCGCGGTGGTGCCGGGCTGGAACTCCATCTGCACGGTCTGCTCGGGCGGCGGCTCCGGGGGCGCGGGCGTGGGCAGCACCAGGATGAACGCGAGCAGAAGCGCGAGGTGCAGCGCCGCGGAGGCGGCGGCGCCGCGCTTCAGGGTGGGGGTCATGGCGGGGGGCGGCGTCGGGCGCTGGGGTTCAGCGCCCGCTCCGTCCGGCGGCCGCGCGTGGGGCGGCGGCGGCTGGCGTGGCGGCGGGGGCCGGCGCGGTGGCACGGGGGACGCCAGGGGTCTGGGCCACGCCGTCGCCCTGCTCGGCGAGGAGCGTCGCCTTGGTGAAGCCGCCGCTGGTGATCGTGCCCATCACGGTCATGATCTGGCCGTAGGTCACCGACTTGTCGCCGCGCACGAAGATGCGCTTGGCGGGGTCGTCCTTGGCGGAGTCGCGCAGCTTCGCGACCAGGGACTCCATGGGCACCGCGTCGTCGCCCACGTAGGTCGCGCCGTCGGCCTTGATGGAGACGGTGATCGGGGTGCTGTCCTGGCTCACCGGGGCGGCGTTGGTCTTGGGCAGGTCGACGTTGACGCCCGAGGTCATCAGCGGCGCGGCCACCATGAACACGATCAGGAGCACGAGCATCACGTCGACCATCGGGGTCACGTTGATCTCGGACAGCGGCTTGTAGCGGTTGCGGCCGCGGCCGCCGCCCATGTTCATGGCCATCAGGCGGGGACTCCAGGAAGGAAGGCCGGGCTCTGCCCGGACCTGCCAGGCGAAGGGGGCCGAAGGTTCCGACGATCCCCTTGGATCGTTGGAATGGCCACCGGAGGGAGCCGCCCCTGGACCGGCGCCACTCCAGGCCGGCGGCACGTCGGGGCGAAGGGTGCCTGCCTCGAGTCGTGGTTTCCAAAGGCTTCGCCTTTGGCGGGGTCCAGAGGCGGAGCCTTTGGCCTTGCTGGCTTGCTCACGCGCGCTCCTCGCTCTGCCGCGACAGGATCGCGCCGAACTCGGTGCCGAAGCCCTCCAGGCGCGAGGCGAAGCGGCCGAGGTCGGTGCTGATCGCGTTGTAGGCGAGCACGGCCGGGATCGCGGCGACCAGGCCGATGGCGGTGGCGAACAGGGCCTCGGCGATGCCGGGGGCGACGACGGCCAGGTTGGTGTTGTGCATCGCCGCGATCGCGGAGAAGGAGTGCATGATGCCCCACACCGTGCCGAACAGGCCGACGAAGGGTGCCACCGAGCCCACGGAGGCGAGGAAGATCATCCAGCGCTCCATGCGCTCCATCTCGCGCTGCACGGTCATGGTCATGGCGCGGTCCACGCGCTCGCGCACGCCGCCGCGGGCCAGGTCGGCGCCGGCCACGCGGGCGGAGCGGCGCCACTCGCCCATGGCCGCGCCGAACACGGCGGCCATCGGGTGGGCGGGCTTGGCGCCGTCTGTCTCGTACAGCTCGTCGAGCGAGCCGCCGGACCAGAAGCGGTCCTCGAAGGCGCGCGCCTGGGCGTTGGCGCGGCGCAGGGAGGTGACCTTCTCGAACACGATGGCCCAGACCCACACCGACGCGATCAGCAGGCCGACCATCACCACCTTCACGACGATGTCGGCCTGCAGGAACAGGGTCCAGAGGGAGAGGTCGCCCGGCACGGTTCCGGGAGCGAGGTTCGCGGCATCAACGGCACGGTCCACAGTCCTGCTCCCCCTGGCCCGGGCGGCGCGTCGCGCGCCGGGCATGTCGCACGCCCGGCTTTAGGGTTGGGCGCGCGGGCAGGCAAGGGTCGCAGCAAGGAAGATCGGGCCCTGCCCGAACCCGCCCCTGCTTCAGGGCCGGGGGGCGAGCCGTCCCTGGACCGGCTTTACGAGGAAGGACCGGCGTTACGAGGAAGGACCGGCGTTACGAGGAAGGACCGG
>CAXSER010000516.1:0-2067 GCA_964236315.1 uncultured Acetobacteraceae bacterium
TCCGTCATGACCCTGTCCCGGCTCCTGTTCGGCCGTGCCCTGGCCAACCGCGAGGGCGAGCAGCGCCGCATCGGCGTGTTCGAGGGCCTGCCGGCGATGGGCCTGGACGGCCTCGGCTCCGCCGCCTACGGCCCCGAGGCCGCGCTGACGGTGCTCGCCCCCCTGGGCGTGGCGGGCCTTTCCGCGATCGGCCCGATCACCTGGGTGATCCTGGCGCTGCTGGCGGTGCTGTTCCTGTCCTACTGGCAGACGATCACCGCCTACCCGACCTCGGGCGGCTCCTACACGGTGGCCGCCGAGAACATCGGCACGCAGGCGGGCCTGCTCGCCGCCGCCGCGCTGATGGTGGACTACATGCTCAACGTGGCCGTCGGCATCTCCGCCGGCATCGGCGCGCTCACCTCCGCGGTGCCCGTGCTGGCCCCCTGGACCCTGCCGCTGTGCCTGGCCGTGCTGGCCGCCGTCACCGTGGTCAACCTGCGCGGCACCCGCGAGAGCGGCCTGGCCTTCGCGCTCCCCACCTACCTGTTCATCGCGAGCCTGGGCGTGGTGCTCGCCCTGGGCACCTGGCGCGCCTGGACCGGCCAGCCCGTGCCTGTCCTCGCCCCCCCGCCGCCCGCCGCCGCGAGCGCCACGCTGACCCTGTGGCTGGTGCTGCGCGCCTTTGCCGCCGGCTGCACCGCGATGACCGGCGTGGAGGCGGTCAGCAACGGGGTGAGCGCGTTCCGCGAGCCCCGCGCCCGCCATGCGCACCGCACGCTGACCGCGATCGTGGTGGTGCTCGGCCTGCTCCTGCTCGCGATCGCCCACCTCGCTTCGCGCTACGCCATCCTGGCGATGGACCAGACGCAGCCCGGCTACCAGAGCGTCCTGTCGCAGCTCACCGCCGCCGTCGCCGGCCGCGGCTGGCTCTACGACGTGACCATCGCCAGCGTGCTCTGCGTGCTGAGCCTGTCCGCCAACACCAGCTTCGTGGGCTTCCCCCGCCTGTGCCGCCAGGTCGCGCAGGACGGCTTCCTGCCCAAGGTGTTCGCCGTCGCCGGCCGCCGCCTGGTCTACACCGCCGGCATCCTGTTCCTGGCCGGCGGCGCGGGGCTGCTGCTGGCCGCGTTCGGCGGCATCACCGACCGCCTGATCCCGCTGTTCGCGGTGGGCGCCTTCCTGTCCTTCACCCTGTCGCAGGCCGGCATGGCACTGCACTGGCTGCGCGCAGGCCCCGGCCGCGCCAACCGCGTGCGCCTGGCGATCAACGGCATCGGCGCCGTGGCCACCGCCACCGCCCTGGCGATCATCCTGGTGGCGAAGTTCACCGAGGGCGCCTGGATCACCGTGGTGGTGATCCCCGCGACCCTGGCCGCGCTCCGCCTGGTGCGCCGCTACTACGACGACCTCGACCGCCTGCTCCTCGCCGGCGAGTCCGAGCGCATGGACCTTCGCGCCCACGCCCCGCCCCTGGTGGTGATCCCTGTCGGCCGCTGGGACAGCATCAGCCGCAACGGCGTGGACTACGCCCTTCGCCTGTCCCCCGACGTGACGGCCCTGCACTGCACCGACCTGGAGGGCCCCGACGGCGCGGACCACGAGTCCCGCATCCGCGAGCACTGGCAGCGCTGCGTCGGCGCCCCTGCCCGCGAGGCCGGCCTGACCGTCCCGACCCTTCTGGTCGAGGTCTCCCCCTACCGCAGCGTCTTCGGTCCCCTGCTCCGCACGATCTCGACGCTGCAGACCGCCCACCCCGGCCGCGCCATTGCAGTGGTGCTGCCGCAGCTGGTGGTCGGACGCTGGTGGGAAACACTCCTGCACACGGGACGCGAACGCCGCCTGCGCCGTATGCTGCTGCGCCACGGCGGCCCTGGCGTCGCGGTCGTCGGCGTTCCCTGGCAACTGGCCAGCCCCCGCGCCCCGATGACTGCAACGGGCGAGCCGGAGGACACGTGACTTTACGCCCCGACCGGACACCGGCGATCAGAATGCTCGAACCCTGGAAAACAGAATGGCGCCACATCCCATCAGGACATGGCGCCGTTTGTGCATGATTTGGTTGCGGGGACAGGATTTGAACCTGTG
>CAXSER010000517.1:0-2065 GCA_964236315.1 uncultured Acetobacteraceae bacterium
TTTCCAAAGGGCTCGGCCCTTTGGCGGGTTCGGGCAGAGCCCGACCTTGCTTCCTCCTGGCCTGGCAGCAGCACCCCCAGCATCGCCAGCGCCGCCCGCTCCGGGTGCCACAGCGCCGCCGCCGTCACTGCCCCGCGCCGCACCCCTGCCATGTCCAGGTCCCCCGCGCCGAGCTGTCGCACCACCTCGCGCGCCGCGTCGCCGTCGGCTGTCGGCACCAGGAACCCGTCCACCCCGTCGGTGATGAACTCCCCCGCGCCGCCGCGCTCCGGCCCGATCGCCACCAGCCCAGACGACATCGCCTCCAGCAGCGTCAGCCCCATCGCCTGGTAGCTCGACAGGTCCACGAACAGGTCCATCTCCCGGAACAGCGCCGCCACCTGTGCGCGCCGCAGCCGCCCGTGGTTGCGCACCTCCCCGGGATGGCGCGCCCGGTACACCGCCAGATCCGCGTCGTCGCAGCCGAACACGTGGCACTCGACCCCGCGCCCCAGCCCGTGCGCCAGCCCGGCCATCATCCGCCACGTCGCCGCCGGACCGCGCCGCTCGCTGCTCGGCCGGACCATGGCGCACACCCGCAGCGTCGCACGCACCTCGTCGTGGCGCAGCCGGTCCACGGCCCGGAACCGGTCCACGTCCACGCTTGGCCCGATCAGCGCCGCCTCCACGCCGACCTCGCGCAGCAGCATGTCGCGATTCCAGACGCTCTTGGTGAACACGGCGCGCGCCGGATCCTGCTGGTAGCTCAGCCGCGCCAGCGCGTGGTCCGGACCGAGTGGGTCGTAGAACAGCGGCTCGTAGTCCTGCACGTAGTAGCCCATGCGCGCCCGCACCTCGGACTGCAGCGGCAGCCAGAACGCGCTCTGCTGCGCCGTCGCCACCACCGCGTCGTAGCCGCTCGACAGCACGTGCGCCCGCAGCTGCGCCTCGTCCGTCTCGTAGCGCCAGGACTCCACCTCTGGATACGCCGCTCCCGCGCCATAGGCGTTGGCCGCGAGGTTGAGCAGCGTGACCTCGACGCCCATGCGGCGGAGCGCGTCGGCCTCCTGCAGCACCACGTTGGCCCCGCCGCCCTCCGCCGCCACCGGCAGCACGAAGGCGACCCTCGCCCCCGACCACCGCCGCCCCTGCGCGGCCACCGCCTCGCGCTCGAAGCGCCGCCCGACCCACTCGCGCACCCCGTGCAGCGCCAGGCTGTGCCGGCAGAACGCCGCCGGCTCCTCCACCATCACCCGCGCGTCGTATTTCGTGGCGATCGCCAGCCCGGCCTGCTCCGCGAGCCTCAGCCGCCGCTCGTGCGAGAACGACTTGGACTGTGCGTGCCAGACGTAGCAGTCGTCGGCGATGCGCAGCGTCCACCCGGCGATGCGCGCGCGCACGCACCAGTCGTTCTCCTCGCCGTAGCCCTGCGGGAAGTTCGCCTCGTCGAGCGGTCCCACCACGTCCATCGCCTCGCGCCGGATCGCGAAGCAGAACCCGTTGACGAACGGCAGCGCCGGATGCACGGGGCGCCGCCCCGCCACCATGCGCCCGGCGTCGTCGATGGTGACGCCCTCGGGCAGCGGGTTGCTCGCCCAGTCGCCGCCCTCGGACAGCAGCGGCACCGACTGCCACGACGCGGTGTTGGACAGCGGCCCGACCACGGCGCAGCGCGGGTCGGCGTCGAACGCGCGCAGCAGCGCCTCCAGCCAGCCAGCGGTCACCACCGTGTCGGAGTTGAGCAGCACCACGACGTTGCCCCTGGCCGCGCGCAGCCCGGTGTTGGCCGCGCGCGTGTAGCCCAGCGCCTGCTCGTGGCGCACCAGCGTGGCGCCCGCCATCGCCGGGTGCGTGTCGAGCAGCGCGCGCGTCTCCGCCCCGCTGCCGTCGTCCACCACCACCAGCGACCACGACGCCCGCCCGTCCTGCTGCGACCCGTCCTGCGCCGCCCCATGCCGCGCCAGCGCGTCGAGGCAGCGCCGCGTGTCCTCGGCGGCGTTGTGCACGCACACCACGACACCGGCCGTCCGCGCGCCCGCGGTCTTCGTCTCCGCGCCCGGCGTGCCGGCCGCGGGCGGCACGTGCG
>CAXSER010000518.1:0-2065 GCA_964236315.1 uncultured Acetobacteraceae bacterium
CAGGCGGGCAGAGCGCCGGCGTGGCGGGCGGCGTCGGCGCCGTGCCCGCGGTGCAGCGCCAGGACCTGCGCCTCCAGCTCGCGCGCTGTGTAGGGCTTGGTCAGGCGGGGCTGGTCGCGGAACGCCTCCGGCAGCGCCCAGTCGCCGTAGCCGCTCGCCAGGGCGAAGGGGATGCCGCGCGCGCGCAGCCGCTCGGCCACCGGGTAGACGTGGCCGCCCCTGACGTTGACGTCGAGGATGGCCGCGTCCAGCGGCTCGCCGTCCGCCAGGCGCAGCGCGTCGTCCAGCTTGCCGACCGGGCCGACCACGATGCAGCCGAGGTCGCGCAGCGCCTCCTCGACGTGGATGGCGATCAGCATGTCGTCCTCGACCACGAGGACGCGGACGCCGGCCAGGCGCAGGGTCGTGGTCATGTCGTCTCTCCCGCCGCGACCGCAGGCTGCACGCGGCCGACCTCCTCGGTCAACGCCAGGCTGATCACGCACAGCAGGCCCTCGGCCGGGAAGCGCCGGTCGACGTCGGCGTCGAGCTCGTGGGCCAGGGTGCGCTCGATCAGCGTGGTGCCGAAGCCGCGCCGGGTGGGGGGCGAGACGGCCGGGCCGCCGCTCTCCGCCCAGGTGAGCGTCAGCGCAGGGGCCGTGGCGGCGGCCCTGGCGGAGGCGAGGATGGTCCAGGCGACCGTCAGCCGCCCGGCGGCGGCGGACAGCGCGCCGTACTTGGCGGCGTTGCTGGCGAGCTCGTGGACGGCCATCGCCAGGGCCAGCCCGGCCTTGGGCGTGAGCGCGATGTCCTGGCCGGTGACCGAGACGGTGCCGGCGCCGCGGTCGTACGGCGCCAGCTCGGTGTCCAGGATCGCGCGCAGCGACACCTCGCCGTGCCCGGACTGCGTCAGCAGGCTGTGCGCCTTGGCGATGGCCTGCACGCGGCCGTTGACCTCGTCGGCGAAGGCCTGCGGGGTCGCGGTGGTCTTGAGCGTCTGCGAGATCACCGCGGAGACGATCGCCAGGATGTTCTTCACCCTGTGGTCCAGCTCGCCGAGCAGCAGGGCGGCCTTCTGCTCGGCGGCCCGGCGCGCGCTGATGTCGCGCGCCACCACGGAGACGCCGACGACGCGCCCGTCGGCCTGGCGCACCGGCGAGACGGTGACGGAGACCTCGACCGCGGGGCCGCCGGCGCCGGCGCTGCCCACGCACTCGAAGGCGGGCAGGCGCTCGCCGCCGCGCAGCATCGAGAGCAGCTGCGCCCAGTCCCACGGCAGGGCGTTGCGCAGCAGCGCCGGCATCGCGCGCCCGACCGCGGCCCCGGCGGCCACGCCGAGCAGGCGCTCGGCGCCGTCGTTCCAGCTGGTGACGAGGCCGTCGAGGTCGTGGCCGATGATCGCGTCCTGCGAGGACTCCACGATCGCGGCGAGGCGCGAGCGGGCCTGCTCGTGCTTCTTGCGCTCGGAGATGTCGACGAAGGTGATCACCGCGCCGTCGATCACGTCGTTGAGGTCGCGGTACGGGCGGACCTGCATCAGGTAGCTCAGGCCGCCGGCGTCCACCGCGACCTCTCGCTCGCGCGGCACCAGGGTGAGCAGCACCTGCTGCACGTCCTGGCCGAGCCCGTCGCGGCTGAGGTGGGTGACGATGTCCGAGATCGGCCGGCCCTCGTCGCCCTCGCGCACGTTGAAGATCTCGAGCAGGCGCGGCGTGAAGCGGCGGATGCGCAGGTCGCGGTCGAGGAACAGGGTGGCGATCGAGGTGCTGTCGAACAGGTTGGCGAGGTCGCTGTTGGTGCGCACCAGGCTGTCGTTGCGGTTGTTCAGCTCGGCGTTGATGGTCTGCAGCTCCTCGTTGAGGGACTGCAGCTCCTCCTTGGACGTCTCCAGCTCCTCGTTGGCGGACTGCAGCTCCTCGTTGACCGAGAGGTACTCCTCGTTGGAGGACTGCAGCTCCTCGTTGGCCGCCTCCAGCGCCTCGGACACGTTGCGCAGCCGCTCTCGGGTGGCCAGCAGGTCGTGGCCCGTGGCGCGCGCGGCCGCGTCGGCGGCCTCCTGCGGGCCGGGGGCGGCCACCTCCCTCGG
>CAXSER010000519.1:0-2042 GCA_964236315.1 uncultured Acetobacteraceae bacterium
AAGGCCAGGGCGCTGCCCTGGACCCGCCAGGGCGAGCCGCCCTGGACCGGCCTTCTTAAGGAAGCGGGTCCGGGGGCGCCTGCCCCCGGCGGGTCCAGGGCAGCGCCCTGGCCTCGCTTCCTGTCTACGCCCGCTTCGTCGTCACCACGTCGAGCCTGTCGATCTGCGCCGGCCTCGCCAGCCCCGCGTTCGACCGCCGCAGCAGCAGCGCCGCGCCCTTGCCCGCGAGGTGCGCCCGCCGCGCCGCCTCGTTCGGGAACGTCTCGAAGATCTCGTACACCCGCCCGCTGAGCTGCGCGCCGAACCACGGCCGCGTGCCCGGCTCGCGCTCCACCTCCGCGCGGACGGCGCGCACCAGCGCCTCCAGCGCGCGCTCCTGACCGCGCCGCGCCTCCAGCCGGATGTGCAGCGCCTTCTCGCCGGAGCGCCCGCGCCGCCCGCCGATCCGCGCCGGCCTGTGCGACCCGGAGAACAGCGTGCGGTAGAACGCGAACCCCAGCCCCAGGGCGCCCGCCGCCGCCAGCATGGGATGCATCGCCGCCTCCGTGTACAGGCTCGACCCCATCACGTGCCCCTCGTAGTTCCCGCGCTGCTTCAGCGCCTCCGTGGGGTGCTCCAGCCCGTTCTCCGCGTCGTCGCGCCGTGCCGGCCGCCCGCTGGGCGTGCCCGGGATCACCAGCTTCTCCATCACCCGGTCCATCAGCCCCGGCGCCAGGTGCCCCAGCGCCGCCATCACACGCCCGCCGCCGCCCGCGTAGATCTCCTTCCGCGGCGTCGTGGCGCAGAACAGGATCGCCTTGGCGACCACGTCGGCGGAGTACACCGGGGCCACGTGGTGCGGCTCGGACGCCAGCTCGCTCTTGGCGTTGACGGTGAACGGCGTGTCGATCTGCCCCGGCTTGACCAGGCTGACGGACACCGGCGCCCCCTCGTCCTCCAGCTCCATGCGCAGCGCCTCGGTGAAGCCCTTGATGGCGTGCTTGGACGCGGAATAGATCCCCTGCAGCGGCACCGCGCGCTCGCTCACCTCGCTGCCGAGGTTCACGATCGCCCCGCCGCGCCCGCGCAGGTGCGCCGCCGCCACCCGCGAGCCGTACACCAGGCCCCAGAAGTTGGTCTCGAACACGTGGCGCATCGACTCCAGGTCGCCCGTCGCGACCCGCGCGTACATCCCGACGCCGGCGTTGTTCACCCAGGTGTCGAAGCCGCCGCATTCCGCCACCGCCCGGTCGGCGACCGCCTGCACCTCGGCCTCCACGCCCACGTCGCAGACCACGGCGATCGCCCGCCCGCCCGAGCGCGTGATCTCCGCCGCCAGCTGGTCCAGCGCCTCGCCGCTGCGCGCGGCCAGCACCACGCGCGCCCCGTGCGCCGCCGCCATCCGCGCCGTCGCCAGCCCGATGCCCGAGGTGGCGCCGGTGATCACCACGGTCTGCCGGTCCAGCGGCTTCAGCGTCGGCGTCTCGGCCATCGTGCGGTCTCCCTGCAGGCTGACGCGACCCCGAACCGGACCGCGACCAGTGCGCCCTGCAACGCCGTGCACCCCGCGCGGATTTCTCCCCGCCCGGCCGGAACCGCCTCGCGCGCACACAAACCTGTCATCCGCCGGTGCGGCGGCGGCCGCGTGCAGCTCGCGCAGGAAGGCAAGGCTCTTCCTTTTCTGAAGAAAAAGAAGCAGAAAGACTTTGCCCCTGGAGTTCGCGGGTGGCTCCGGACCCTTGCGGGCAAAGTTCTTTGGTTCTTTCCTTCAAGAAAGAACTGCTTCCTGTCCGTCGCCGCGCACGGAACCGGGGCCGGCGAAGTTCATGAAAGCTTCCGGGTACCCGTGCAGGCTGGGCACCCGCGCCGGATGCGCTACCCTGCGCCCATGAGCGCGCATCCCCCTGCCCCCGACGAGCCGCTGTCGCAGGTCGTTGCCGGCCTCGACGACGGGGTGATCCTGCTCGCCCGCGGCGGCGCGATCCTGTCGGCCAACCCGGCGGCGCTGGCGATGCACGGGCTGCGCGCCGCCTCCGGGCTCGGGCGCACGCTGGACGAGTACC
>CAXSER010000520.1:0-2040 GCA_964236315.1 uncultured Acetobacteraceae bacterium
CGCTGTCCCCGCCGCCGCCCCGCCCAGCAGCGCCGCCAGCACGCCGATGCGCCGCCAGGTGCGCTCCGCCCCGCCTCCCGCCAGCCGGCTGTCGTGCGCCAGGCCGTGCAGGATCATCGTCGCCGCCGGCAGCGCCATGTCCGGCACCTCCGCATGGCGCGTCGCCGAGGTCTGCAGCCCCATCGCCAGCCCCAGCATCGCCACCACGCCGAAGGCCGCCTCGCCCCCGGCCCCGCCCTGCAGCACCGCCGCCGCCCCGATCAGCAGCGCCACCCCCAGCAGCACGTCGCCGATCAGCCTCGGCGCCGCCCTGTCGTGCCTGCGCACCAGCCGCCCGCCCAGCAGCGCGCCCGCCAGATACGCCGCCAGCGCGATGACCCCCGGCCCGACCCGCGTCGCGCGATCCGCCAGATGCACCCCCAGCAGGATCACGGTGCCCGTCATGTATCCCGTGAACGTGCCCAGATGCAGCAGGCTGACCGCGTCCAGCAGCCCTGTCGCCGCCGTCACCAGCAGCAGCGCCGCCACCAGCCTGCCCTCGCCCTGCCCCGCCGCCACCCGCCCGTCCCCGCTCCGGGCCCTCAGCCCGCGAACCGCACCAGCCGCCCCTCCGGCTCCCCCAGCACCTCGTCCTCGCGCATCACCACCCGCCCGCGCACGATCGTCGCCACCGGCCACCCCTGCACCACCATCCCCGCGAACGGCGTCCACCCCGCGGGCGTGGCGATCCAGTCGTCGGTGATCTCGCGCCGTCGCCCCATGTCCACCACGGTGAAGTCGGCGTCGTACCCCACCGCCAGCCGCCCCTTGCCCACCACGCCGTAGACCCGCGCCGGCCCCGCGCACATCAGGTCCGCCAGCCGCGACAGCGACAGCCGGCCCGCGCTGACATGGTCGAGCATCACCGGCACGATCGTCTGCACCCCCGTCAGCCCCGCCGGGCACTCCGGCCACGGCCGCGCCTTCGCGGCCCGCGGATGCGGCGCATGGTCCGACCCCAGCGTGTCCACCGTCCCATCCGCCACCGCCGCCCAGCTCGCCGCGTGGTGGCGCTCGTCGCGGATCGGCGGGTTCATCACCGCGAAGCCCCCGAGCCGCTCGTAGCACTCCGGCGCCACCTGGGTGAGGTGGTTCACCAGCACCTCCACAGTCGCCACGTCGCGATGCTCCGCCAGGAACCCCAGCTCCTCCGCCGTCGACACGTGCAGGATGTGCGACTGCCGCCCGGTGCGCCGCGCCAGCGCCATGATCCGCCGCGTCCCCAGGAACGCGCACTCCTCGTCGCGCCACAGCCGGTGCGAGTCGTACGGGTCGCCCACCTGGAACATCCCCCGCCGCGCCTGCAGCCGGTACTCGTCCTCGCTGTGGAAGCTGACCCGCCGGTGCCCGTGGCGCATCACCGCCTCGATGCCCGCGTCGTCCTCGATCATCAGGTCCCCGGTGGAGCTGCCCGCGAACAGCTTCACCCCGCACACCCCCCGCCCCAGCTCCAGCCCGCCCAGCGCCTGCGTGTTGCCCCGCGTCGCCCCCACGTAGAACCCGAAGTCGCACCAGCTCACCCGCTCGGCATGGTCCTGCTTCCACGCCACCCGCGCCGCATCCGTCACCGCCGGCGCGGTGTTCGGCATGTCGAACACCGCCGCCACCCCGCCCAGCACCGCCGCCCGCGTCCCCGTGTGGATGCTCTCGATCGAGGCATCCCCCGGGTCGCGCAGGTGCACGTGCGGGTCGATCAGCCCGGGCAGCACGTGCAGCCCCGCGGCCTCGACCACCGTCTCCGCCGTGTCC
This sequence comes from uncultured Acetobacteraceae bacterium, assembly GCA_964236315.1. GTDB lineage: Bacteria > Pseudomonadota > Alphaproteobacteria > Acetobacterales > Acetobacteraceae > CAXSEF01. The sequence goes on from CAXSER010000520.1 coordinate 1,789, forward strand.
CCCGCCCCCGCCCCCAGCGCCGCGCTCCGCCCGCCGCGCACGCCGACGTCGACCCGCGCCTCGCCCCACGGAAGAACGCAGGTGCCGCCGCGAAGGATCAGGTCGAAATGCTGGGTCATGCCGCCAGGATCGCGAACCGGGCACGGCGAGGCAAGCAAGGTTGAGGCTCTGCCTCAAACTCCGCCAAGGGCTGGGCCCTTGGATCGCCTTCTGTTAAGGGAAGCCAGTCCAGGGCGGCTCGCCCTGGCGGAG
>CAXSER010000521.1:0-2037 GCA_964236315.1 uncultured Acetobacteraceae bacterium
AAGGGTCCGAGGACCCTTTGATCCCTTGACTTGAAGAGTGGATTCTCAAGGCAATTGCCTTGAGCGGAGTCCAGAGGCAGAGCCTCTGGCCTTGCCTTCCGGCCCGCACAATAACCCGCTACCGTCACACCAAAGCGGGGGTACGACCCCCGATCCCATGGGAGGGACGCAGCATGAGACGTCGCGATTTCGTGACCGCCGCGGGCGGTCTTCTCCTGCTGCCGACGTTCGCCGTGGCGCAGCCGGCGAAGAAGCCGGTGGTCGGCCTGGTGATGAAGTCGCTGGCCAACGAGTTCTTCAAGGACATGCAGGAGGGCGCGGTACGCCACGCGCAGGAGCGCGGCGACCTGACGCTTGTCGCCGTCGGCATCCAGTCCGAGACCGACATCGACGGGCAGGTCGCCGCCGTCGAGACCCTGCTCACCCGCAAGGTGGACGCCATCGTGATCGCGCCCGCCGACAGCCGCGCGCTGCTGCCGTCGGTGGCGCGCGCGGTCAAGGCGGGGATCAAGGTCGTCAACATCGACGTCGCGTTCGATGCGGAGTCGATGAAGAAGCGAGGCATCGACATCGTCTTCGTGGGCCCGGACAACCGCGCCGGCGCGAAGCTGTCGGGCGACGTGCTGGCGCAGGCGCTGGGACGCGGCGGCAAGGTGGTGATCATCGAGGGCAACCCGGGTGCCGAGAACGGCGTGCAGCGCCGGCTCGGCTACATGGACGCGATCGGCGCCGGCGGGCTCGACCTGCTCGACAGCCGCACCGCGCACTGGGAGACGGAGGAGGCCAACAGCGTGTTCTCCGCCATGCTGACCGCGCACCACGACATCGCCGGCGTGATGGCGGCCAACGACTCGATGGCGCTCGGCGTGGTCAAGGCGATCGACGCGGCGGGCAGGGCAGGGCGGATCAAGGTCGCGAGCTTCGACGACATCCCCGCGATCCAGCCGCTGCTGCGCGACGGCAAGGTGCTGGCCACGGTCGACCAGTTCGGCGCCCAGCTCGCAGCACTCGGCATCGACAACGCGATGAAGGAGATCGCGGGCGAGACGCTGACCGGCTGGATCAGGACGCCGCTGAAGCTGGTCACGGCCGCGCCGTCCTGAGCGCGAGCCCGGACGGGGCGCACGCCGGGCCGACGCCGCCCGACGCGCCCCCGATGCTGCGCCTGGAGGGGCTGACGAAGCGCTTCCCCGGCGTGCTGGCGCTCGACCACGTCGACCTCGACGTCGCCGACGGCGAGATGCACGCGCTCGCCGGCGAGAACGGCGCGGGCAAGTCGAGCCTGATCCGCCTGCTCGCCGGCATCCACCGCCCCGACGCCGGCCGCATGACCCTGGCCGGCGCGCCGTACGCCCCCGCACGCCCGCTCGACGCCATCGCCGCCGGCGTGCGCGTCGTGCACCAGGAGTTCAACCTCCTCCCCGCGCTCAGCGTCGCGGAGAACCTGCTGTTCGAGCGCCTGCCGCGCCGCCTCGGCTTCGTCGACCGCCGCGCGCTTGACCGCCGCGCCGAGGCCCTGCTGGCCCGCGTCGGCCTGGACGAGGTCTCGCCGCGCACGAAGGTGGAGCGCCTGGGCATCGCGCAGATGCAGCTGCTCGAGATCGCCCGCGCCCTGTCCAGCCGCGGCCGCGTGCTCGTCCTCGACGAGCCCACCGCGACGCTCACCCCCCGCGAGGCCGGCCGACTGTTCGCCCAGATCCGCGCGCTCAAGGCCGAGCGCCTGACGATGATCTACGTCTCCCACCACCTCGGCGAGATCTTCGACCTGTGCGACCGCGTCACCGTGCTGCGCAACGGCGCCAAGGTCGCGACCGCGCGCACCGCCGACACCACCCCCGCCGAGCTGGTCCGCCTGATGATCGGCCGCACCCTCGCCGCGCAGCCGCCGCTCCCCGGCCAGCCCCCCGGTCGCGAGGCCCTGCGCGTGGAGGGCCTGCGCCCGCTCGCCGCCCCGCCCGGCGCCGCCCTGGACCTCGTGGTGCGCTACGGCGAGATCGTGGGCCTCGCCGGCCTGGTCGGCGCCGGGCGCACGGAGGG
>CAXSER010000522.1:0-2037 GCA_964236315.1 uncultured Acetobacteraceae bacterium
GGCCCGGCGCTGGACCGGCTGGCTTCCGCGGCGGCGCGCCACCAGGCCCGCGACGGCGCGGCGCCGCCGGCGGTGCTGCGCGTGAACGCGCTCGCCACCTTCAGCCTGCGCTGGCTGCTGCCGCGCCTCGGCCGGTTCCGCGAGCGCCACCCCGGGATCGAGGTGCGCCTGTCCACCTCGAACGACCCCCTGGACTCCCTGCGCGACGACTGCGACGTGATCATCCGCGGCGGGCCGGACACGTTCTACGGCTTCACGTCGCGGCTGTTCCTGACCGAGCGCCGGCTGCCGGTGTGCAGCCCGGCGCTGCTTGCCCGGCTGCCGCTGGCGCAGGTCGCGGACCTGCGGCGCCACACCCTGCTGCACGTCTCGACGCTGCCGCGGGCCTGGCCCGACTGGCTGGCCGCGGCGGGCGAGCGCGACGTCGAGCCGGCCGCCTCGCTGACGCTCGATCATTTCTTCCTGACCATCCAGGCGGCGCTGGACGGCCTCGGCATCGCGATGGGACCCACGGTGCTGGTGGCGGACGACCTCGCGGCCGGGCGGCTGGTCGCGCCGTTCCCCGGGCCCGGCCTGCCGACGCGCAACTACCACGCCTACGTGCCCGACCCCCAGGCCGGCGACCCCGCCACGGCCGCCTTCTGCGGCTGGCTGGAGGAGGCGGGGCGCGAAGGCGAGGCCGGCCCGTGCCCCGGCCCGGGGGAGCCGTCGACCCTTCCGGCGGGGGGGTAGAACGCGGCGGGCGCCGGGGCGGCGCGCGGCGATCAGGAGACCAGGGCGATCCCCTGCCGCAGCGCCTCCAGCAGGCTGCCCTCGTCGGCGCGGCCGGTGCCGGCGATGTCGAACGCGGTGCCGTGGTCCACGGAGGTGCGGATGACCGGCAGCCCCACGGTGATGTTCACCCCGGACTCCAGCCCCAGCACCTTCACCGGGCCGTGGCCCTGGTCGTGGTACATGGCGACCACCATGTCGAAGTCGCCGCGCCCGGCGCGGAAGAACAGCGTGTCCGCGGGCAGCGGGCCCTCCACGTCCCAGCCGCGGGCGCGGCAGGCCTCGATCGCGGGGGTGATCTTCTCCGCCTCCTCGCCCTGGCCGAACAGGCCGTTCTCCCCGGCGTGCGGGTTGATGGCGCACACGCCGATCCTCTGCCGCGGCAGGCCGGCCTTGACCAGCACGCCGTGGCCGCGGGCGATGGTGCGCTCGACCAGCCCGGGCTCGATGCGCCGGATGGCGTCGGCCAGGCCGATGTGGGTGGTGACGTGGATCACCCGCAGGTTCGGCGCTGTGAGCATCATCGAGACCTCGGGCGTGCCGGTCAGCGCCGCCAGGATCTCGGTGTGGCCGGGGTATTTGTGGCCGCCGGCCTGCAGCGCCTCCTTGTTCAGCGGCGCGGTGCAGATGGCATCCACCCTGCCCTCGACGGCGAGCCGGGTCGCGACCTCGATGTAGCGGAACGCCGCGTCGCCCGCGACCGGGGACAGCCGGCCCCAGGGCAGGTCGTGCGGGATCAGCCCGAGGTCGATGCAGTCGACGGTCCCCGACCCGTAGCGGGCCATCGCGATGTCGGCGATGGCGCGCACGTCCAGGCGGCTGCCGACGATCCCGCCCGCCTGGCGCAGCCGTGCGGCGTCGCCGATCACCAGGGGGCGGCACCGCTCGTACAGCTCCGCGTGCGCCAGCGTCTTCATGATGACCTCCGGGCCGACGCCGGCGGCATCGCCCATGGTGATCGCGACAACGGGACGGGTCATCGGGGGAGGTCTCCGGTTCGGGCGGGGGGCTGGAGGCCGCCGCGCAGCACGGCGCGGCAGTGGACGAGCGTGTCGGGCCGGCCGAACGCGCCCGCCTTGGTCACGACGGGCAGCCGGCGGGCGCCGGTGGCGAGCGAGAGCGGCACGCCCGGCTCGACCTCGCCCACCAGCGCCAGCGCGTCGGTGCCGAGCGCCTGCAGGACGGCGCGCGCCGTCTCGCCGCCGGTGGCCGCGAGCGCGCCGATGCGGCGGGCGTGCGGCGCCACCATCGCGGCCAGCGCGCGGC
>CAXSER010000523.1:0-2035 GCA_964236315.1 uncultured Acetobacteraceae bacterium
CGTGAGCCCGGCGCCCCGCCCGGGTCCCGAGGCAGCGACACACGATGCTGCGATCCGCCCTGCTGGCCTGCGCCTGCCTGCTCGCAGTCTCCGCCCACGCCGAGACCGGGAAGTTCAGCGCCACCATGAACGCCGACACCGAGGTCCCTGCCAAGACCGCCCCCGGCGCCGCCGGCACCGCCACCGCCACGCTCGACACCACGACCCGCCATCTCGACTACGACGTGAGCTGGAACGGCCTCACCGGCCCCGCGACCATGGCCCACTTCCACGGCCCCGCCGAGCCCGGCAAGAACGCCGGCGTCCAGGTCAAGCTCGGCGACGCCAACCCCAGCAGCCCCACCACCGGCACCGCCACCCTCACCGAGGAGCAGGTCGCCCAGCTCACCGCCGGCCAGTGGTACGCCAACGTCCACACCGCGGCCAACCCCGGCGGCGAGATCCGCGGGCAGCTCACGAAGCAGTAAGGTCGAGGCTCTGCCTCGAACTCCGCCAGGGCGAGCCGCCCTGGACCGGCCTCACTTAAGGCAAGGGATCAAAGGGCCCCGGGCCCTTTGCGGGTCCAGGGCAGCGCCCTGGCCTTCCCTACCGCGGCGCGTCGTCCTCCAGGTAGACGCGGATGATCTCCTCGAACGACCCCTCCGCCTCGAACCCCATCGCCCGCGCCCGCGCCGTGTCGAACGCCTGCGGCCACGTCTCGATGATCCGCTCCACCGCCGGGTCCCGCTCCCGCCGGATCAGCGCGACCGCCCCGTCCCCCGCCACCCGCCCGAGCGCCTCGATCTGCTCGGCCACGCTGACCGACAACCCCGGCATCGTCAGCGACCGCCGCCCCCCCAGCACCCCCAGCTCGCACACCCCCGCCCGCAGCAGGAACCCCACCGCCGCCCGCGGGCTCGCGAACCAGTGCCTGACATCGTCCCCCACCGGCAGCACGGCCTCCTTGCCCGCGAGCGGCTCGCGGATGATCCCAGAGAAGAACCCCGACGCCGCCCGGTTCGGCAGCCCCGGCCGCACGCAGATCGTCGGCAGCCGCAGCCCCACGCCGTCGACGAACCCCCGCCGGCTGTAGTCCGCGAGCAGCAGCTCCCCGATCGCCTTCTGCGTCCCGTAGCTCGACAGCGGCGCCGACAGGAACTCGTCCCCGATCACCCCCGGCAGCGGCGTCCCGAACACCGCCAGCGACGAGGTGAACACCACCCGCGCCCGCCACGCGCCTCCGCTCGCCTCGTGCTCCCGGCGCAGCCCCTCCAGCAGCATCCGCGTCCCGTCGAGGTTGACGCGGTACCCCTTGTCCATGTCCGCCTCTGCCTCGCCGGACACCACCGCCGCCAGGTGGAACACCACGTCCGGCCGCCCCGCCACGCACGCCCCCGCCACCCCCGGCGCCGCCAGATCCCCGGCTCGCGCCTCGACCCGCCCCGCGAACCCCGCCGGCTCGCCCGGCGGCACCACGTCGACCAGCGTCAGCGCATCGACCGCGCGCCCGCCCAGCCCCTCGGCCACCAGCCGCGCCACCAGCTTGCGCCCCAGCATCCCGGCGGCACCCAGCACGAGAACATGCATCGATCAGGTCTCCGGCAAAGAAAGGTTGAGGCTCTGCCTCAAACTCCGCTCAAGGCAATTGCCTTGAGAATCGACCACGAAGAAGAGCGCCCGGCGGAAAACCCCGAATCGCCGGTCCAGGGGCGGCTCGCCCCTGGCGGGTCCGGGCAGAGCCCGGCCTTGCTTCCTGCTATTGCGCCTCAGCTCATCATCCCCAGCGCCTGCGCGAAGAACCCCACCCCCCCGAAGTTCCCCGACTTCAGCGCCAGCATCATCGCCGGCCCGCCCCCCAGCGTGCGCAGCACCGGCACCCCCGGCGCGATCTCCGGCCCCACCAGGAACGCCGGGATGCCGAGCCGGTCCACCGCCGCCCCCGACGTCTCCCCCCCCGCCACCACGAGCCGCCGAACGCCCAGCCCCACGAGCCCCTCGACGATCCCCGCCAGCGCCTCCTCGATCACCCGCCCGGCGTCCGCGCCCTGCACCCGCG
>CAXSER010000524.1:0-2032 GCA_964236315.1 uncultured Acetobacteraceae bacterium
AGGCCGCGTCCTCCGCGCCGCCGCCGTACGGCCCGAGCAGCTCGATGCCGCTGCCGGGACGCGACAGGGAGTCCATGAGCCGCCGCGCCGCCGCGCCCTCGCCGACCACGGCCACCACGCTGCGCAGCGCCCCGCGCCGCAGCAGCCGCCTGACGTGCGCCAGCAGCACGAGCCGCCCGAGCAGCGCCACGCCGAGCGCCGGCAGCGCCCACAGCACCACCCAGAGCCGCGAGGTGTCGTCGAGCGAGCGCGTGGCGAACCCCACGCCGAGCAGCAGCGCCGCCGCCAGGCCGAGCCGCACCAGCAGCCGCCGCGCCAGCAGCCCGGTCGCGGCATACCCGGCCGGCGAGGCGAGCCTGCGGTCGTGCAGCACCGCGGCGGCCAGCAGGCTGCCGAACAGCACCTCGCGCAGCAGCGCGCCGCCGGTGTCGCCGAGCGCCGCGTCGTGCCCGGCGAGGGCCACGAACACCGGCCCGGCCACCGCGCCGCTGAGCACCGCGCCCACGAAGTCCCACAGCGCGAGGCCGTCGTTCAGCAGGCGGAGATAGTCCGGGCCGAGACTGCGGACGGGATGGCGTGCTGCGGCTGCGATCTCGATCCGGGCGTCCATAACGACCTCGCGATGCTCTGTGTACACGGAATCGTGTAGACCCCCGTATGCGCGAACAGCAAGGTAATATTCTCTTAAAAGTTGAGCAAGTTAGCGGATACTTCGCCAATTAGTTATCATCGTGGATGTGTCTGCACGCAGACTCGCAGGCGGACCAACGACTTGCCACCATTTGCTCATCGCATCCCGCAGCCGACGCACGACGCCCGTCTGCAACCGCAGCGCGATCACGCCTGGGCGCGATCCCCTGCTGCGTCGTCGCCCGCAGCTGCTGCATCGTCGCCCGCAGCGCCCGCGAGCGCCGTCGTCTCGGCGAAGTGGCACGCCACCAGGCGGCCCGCGACGGGACGCAACGCCGGGCGCTCCTCCCGGCACAGCGCCTCGGCGCGCGGGCAGCGCTGCGCGAACGCGCATCCCGACGGCGGCGACACCGGCGAGGGCATCTCGCCAGCCAGCGGCACCGGCGCGCGGCGCCCCGGGTCCAGCGACGGCGTCGCCGCCAGCAGCGCCTGCGTGTAAGGGTGGCGCGGCCCGTCCAGCACCGTCGCCGCCGGCCCGTGCTCCGCCACCCGCCCGAGGTACATCACCATCACCTCGTCGGCGACGTGGCGCACCACCGACAGGTCGTGGCTGATGAACAGGTAGGCGAGCCCGAACTCGCCCTGCAGGTCGAGCAGCAGGTTGAGCACCTGCGCCTGGATCGACACGTCGAGCGCCGAGACCGGCTCGTCGGCCACCACCACCGGCGGGCGCAGCATCAGCGCGCGCGCGATGGCGATGCGCTGGCGTTGGCCGCCGGAAAAGGCGTGCGGCGTGCGCGCCTCCTGCTCCGGGCGCAGGCCGACGCGGCGCATCATCTCGCGCGCCGCCTCCGCCTGCTCGCCGCGCGTGCCGCGCCGGTTGATCGCCAGCGGCTCGCGCAGCGTGGCGCCGATGCTCTGCCTGGGGTTGAGCGCGCCGAACGGGTTCTGGAACACCATCTGCACCGACAGCCCGAGCGTGCGCCGCGCCCGCCCGCGCAGCCCCGCGGTCTCCTGCCCGGCCACCAGCAGCTCGCCGCCGCTCGGCCGCTCCAGCAGCGTCGCCATCCGCGCCAGCGTCGACTTGCCGCAGCCGGACTCGCCCACCACCGCCAGCGTGCGCCCACGCCGCAGCCGGAACGACACGTCGTCCACCGCGCGCAGCACGCCGCCCGCCACCGCGTAGTCGCGCCGCAGCGAGCGCGCCTCCAGCACCACCGGCGCCTCCGCCTCGCCCGCGACCTCCGCCCCCGCGCCGGATCGTTGCAGGTCACCACCGGTCCTCATGTCGCGACCGCAAGGGCATCCGCGGGATGCCCGGTCGGGTGCCCGGCGTCGTCCAGCGGGAAGTGGCAGCGCACCCGGTCCGCGCTCCCCGCCACGGCCCCGTCCGCCCCGCGCG
>CAXSER010000525.1:0-2029 GCA_964236315.1 uncultured Acetobacteraceae bacterium
GCCCGGCACGGCGGCGCCCCGCCGACGGCACGGGCGCCGCGGGCGCCACCGGCTTGCGCCCGTACAGCTCAAGCCGGTGCGACACCAGGTCGAAGCCGAGGCGCGCCGCGATGCTGGCCATCAGCCGGTCGTGCTCCTTGTCCTCGAACTCGATGACCCGCCCGGTATCGACGTCGATCAGGTGGTAGTGCCGGCCATGCTCGGTCGGCTCGTAGCGCGCCCGGCCGCCGCCGAAGTCGCGCCGCGCCAGGATGCCGTTCTCCTCCAGCAGCCGCACCGTGCGATACACCGTGGCGATGGAGATCCGCCCGTCCAGCGCCGCCGCGCGACGGTACAGCTCCTCGACGTCCGGGTGATCCTCCGCATCCGACAGGACGCGCGCGATCACGCGGCGCTGCCCCGTCATCTTCAGGCCCTTGTCGACGCACAGGCGCTCGATGCGCGATTCCATCGGGATTCCAAGCAGTCGGTGACGCGGTCCGGGCGGCGGGCGAGGTCGCGGGACGCTGCCCGGGGCAGCCCATGCCCCGCCACCGGTTCCGTCCCGTGCGCGGGCGGCACGCCCGGCCCCAACGGGGTAGCCGATCCTGCGCCGTGTTGTCGACTCAGCCGCGGCACCTCCCACCACCCGAGCCGAAGCGGACGCAGTGGCGATGCCGCCGACGCCGACAGCGTCCCGAACCGGCCCCGCCGGCCGTCCCCGGCGCTCGCCCGGACCCGGGGCGGCGCGGACCCGGCGCACGCACCCCTGGCCCCGCCGGGTTCGCCCGCGACCTCCGCCCCGCCTTGCCGCCGCCCTCCGGCGTCCTGTATGCCGCCTGGACCGCAGCGCCCTGGTGCGTCGGCGGCGGAGTTGTTCGAGATGCCCGGCGACCCGACATCCGCGGCCTTCCCCCCGCATCCCGCGCCCGACCTGTCCGTCGACATCACCCGCGACACCTGTCCGATGACCTTCGTGCGCACCCGCCTCGCACTCGACCGCCTGGCGACGGGGCAGGTGCTCCAGGTCACGCTGCGCGGCGACGAGCCGCGTCGCAACGTCCCGCTCACCGCCAGGGCACAGGGCCACGAGGTGCTGGCGCAGGACACCGACTCGGCCGGAGTCGTGACGCTGCTGCTGCGCAAGGGATAGCGGCAGGAAGCAGGGTCGAGGCTCTGCCTCGAACTCCGCCAGGGCGAGCCGCCCTGGACCGGCTTTCCTCAGGAAGGGGTTGCCAAAGGCCTCAGGCCTTTGGCGGGTCTGGGCAGAGCCCGGCCTTGCTGGCGTCCTGGCTGTGCCGCATCACCAGCGCATCCCCCCCATCCGGGTAGTACCCCCGCCGCAGCCCGACCTCGCCGAACCCGGCCCGCGCGTACAGCGCCCGTGCCGCCACGTTGTCCGGCGCCACCTCGAGCAGCACCGTGGCCGCCCCACGCAGCGCCGCCTCCGTCAGCCCGGCCGCCAGCAGCGCCCCGCCGATCCCCCTGGCCCGCACCGCCGGCAGCACCGCCAGGGTGAGCACCTCCGCCTCGTCCCCGGCGACCCGCAGTATCGCCATCCCCCCCGCCTCGGCCAGCAGCGCGAAGCATCCCGGCGTGCCCAGCAGCGCCGCGATCGCCCCCGCGTCCCACCGCTCCGCCGCCGGACACGCCGCGCCGTGGATCGCGGCCAGGGCGCCCGCATGGGCCACGCCGGCGGCGACGATGCCCGCGCTCCCGCCCGCCACTGTGTCGGACCCCAACCCGCGCTCAGGCGGGCAGGGCGCGCAGGCCGCCGCGCGGCAGGCTGGCCTCGGGCGCATCGACATAGACCGGCAACACCGCACGCGGCGGCAGCACACCATCCGCCCGACGCCGCGCCGCCGCCGCCAGGGCCGACGCCCCCGGCCCGCGGCACGGACCCGTCCGCACGTCCTCGCCCCGTGCCCCCAGCCGCAGCGCGACCTCCGCCGCCGCGGCACCCGCCACCAGAACCGCACCACCCGCCCCCGGCAGCGCATCGAGCGCCACCGAGCACGCCACCCCGTCGCGTTCCAGGAACACCCGCCCC
>CAXSER010000526.1:0-2025 GCA_964236315.1 uncultured Acetobacteraceae bacterium
GCGGGGGCGGCTTTGCGGGGGGGCGGGGGGGGGCGGAGTCCTGGGGTGGCGGGCCGCTTCCATCGGGGCGGGGGCCTGCCTATCTGTGGGCAGGTCCCCCGCCGCCCTGCGGGCAGTCCCCTGCCGCCGGAGCGTCCGATGACCGTCCAGTTCGCGTTCGACAACAGCTACGCGCGCCTGCCGGAGCGCTTCGCCGCGCGGCAGCCGCTGGCGCCGGTGGCGGGGCCGCGGCTGGTGCGGCTCAACGAGGCGCTGGCCGGCGCGCTGGGGCTGGACGCGGAGGCGCTGCGCAGCCCGGAGGGGGTGGCGGTGCTCGCGGGCAACCGGGTGGCGGAGGGGTCGGAGCCGGTGGCGCTGGCGTACGCCGGGCACCAGTTCGGGCATTTCGTGCCGAGCCTGGGGGACGGGCGGGCGGTGCTGCTCGGCGAGGTGGTCGGGCGCGACGGGCAGAGGCGCGACATCGCGCTCAAGGGGTCGGGGCGCACGGCGTTCTCGCGCGGCGGCGACGGACGGGCGGCGCTGGGGCCGGTGCTGCGCGAGTACCTGGTCAGCGAGGCGATGGCGGCGCTGGGCATCCCCACCACGCGCGCGCTGGCGGCGGTGGCGACCGGCGAGGCGGTGATGCGCGAGACAGTGCTGCCCGGGGCCGTGCTGGTGCGCGTGGCCGCCAGCCACATCCGGGTGGGGACGTTCCAGTACTTCGCGGCGCGCGGGGACGTCGAGGCGCTGCGGCTGCTCGCGGACCACGTGATCGCGCGCCACCATCCGGCGGCGGCCGGGGCGGAGCGTCCGTACGCGGCGCTGCTGGAGGCGGTGGTGGTGCGGCAGGCGGCGCTGGTGGCGCGCTGGCTGCTGGTGGGGTTCGTGCACGGGGTGATGAACACGGACAACACCTCGGTGTCGGGCGAGACCATCGACTACGGGCCGTGCGCGTTCCTCGACGCCTACGAGCCCTCGGCGGTGTTCAGCTCGATCGACCAGAACGCGCGCTACGCCTACGCGAGCCAGCCGCACGCGATGCTGTGGAACCTGTCTCGGCTCGCGGAGGCGATGCTGCCGCTGCTGGGGCCCGATGGCACCGACGACGCGGCGGCGGGCCAGGAGGCGGCGCACGCGGCGCTGTCGCGCTTCGGGGCGGTGTTCAACGCGGCGTACCTCGGCGGGCTGCGGGCGAAGCTGGGGCTGGCGACGGAGCAGGAGGGCGACGCGGCGCTGGCGGAGGACCTGCTGGCGCTGATGGCGCAGGCAGGGGCGGACTTCACGGTGACGTTCCGCGGGCTGTGCGACGCGGCGGCCGCGCCGGGCGAAGGCGCGCTGGCGGCGGTGCGGGCGAGGTTCGCGGACGCGGCGGGGTTCGACGCATGGGCGGCGCGGTGGCTGGCGCGGCTCGGGGAGGAAGCGGTGGCGCCAGGCGCGCGGGCGGCGGGGATGCGCGCGGTCAATCCGGCGGTGATCCCGCGCAACGCCTTGGTGGAGGCGGCGCTGGCGGCGGCGGCCAGGGGGGACATGGGGCCGTTCGAGGCGATGCTGGCGGCGGTGCTGCGGCCCTGGGAGGACCGGCCGGGCGATCCGCACCAGGCGGCGGCGGAGCGGCCGGAGGTGCCGTACCGGACGTTCTGCGGGACGTGAGGAAGGAAGGTCGAGGCTCTGCCTCGAGCTCCGCCAAGGGCTGGGCCCTTGGATCGCCGTCCTGGAGGAAGGGGGGTGGTCTTGACCGGGGGCGGGGGGCGCGGCACGACGCGGGGGATGAGCGATCCGTCCGAGGAGATCACGCCCGAGTTCCAGCGCGGCTGGGACGCCGCCCTGCGGGCGGCGCGGCAGTGGCACGAGTCGCAGGCGAAGAAGACGCTGATCCAGGCGGGGCGCTCGCGGTTTCCCAAGACCCTGGAGCGCGAGGCCGAGGTCCACCAGCAGTCGGCCGAACGGATCGTCCTGCTGAGCCCGGACGACGCCTGAGTTCCTTGCCTTACGGAAGGCGATCCAAGGGCCCAGCCCTTGGCGGAGTTTGAGGCAGAGCCTCAACCT
>CAXSER010000527.1:0-2020 GCA_964236315.1 uncultured Acetobacteraceae bacterium
CGGCGATGGTGGTGCCGGGCTCGGCGAGGCCGGCGGAGGCGGAGACGGCGCCGGCGGGGCCGGGGGTGATGCCGGCGGTGCGGGTCGGGATGCCGGGCGGCGGGCCGCTCTCGCCGACCTGGGGCGGCTGGGCGGCCAGGCGCAGCAGGAAGACGAAGCCGGCGGTGTAGACGATCGCGTACACCACGATGAACGCCAGGAACGAGGCGGCGAGGCCGGGGGCCGCGATCGGCGAGACGCTCTCGGTGGTGCGCATCAGGCCGTACACCGTGAAGGGCTGGCGGCCGACCTCGGTGGTGATCCAGCCGAGCAGCAGGGCGGCGAAGCCCGAGGGGGCCATGGCGATCACGCCCCACTGCAGCCAGCGGCTGGAGTAGAGGCGGCCGCGCCAGCGCTGCAGCGCGCCGACGGCGCCGACGAGCAGCATCAGCATGCCCAGGCCGACCATGGCGCGGAAGGTGTAGAAGATGATGCCGGCGTTGGGGCGGTTCTCGGGGGGGAACTGGTCGAGGCCGGGGACCTCGCCGTCGAGGCTGTGGGTCAGGATCAGCGAGCCGAGGTAGGGGATCGCGATCTGGTGGCGGGTGACGCCGTCCTTCATGTCGGGGACGCCGAACAGCACCTCGGGGGCGCCGCGCTCGGGGTGCCAGGAGCCCTCCATCGCGGCGAGCTTGGCGGGCTGGTACTTGAGGACCTCCAGGCCGCTCATGTCGCCGACCAGGATCTGGATCGGGGCGACGACCACGGCCATCCACATCGCCATGGAGAACATGGTGCGCGCGGCCTCGTTGGGGCGGCCGCCGTGCTTCCGCTCGCCGAGGATGTGCCAGGCGCCGACCGCGCCGACCACGAAGGCGACCGACAGGAAGGCGGCCAGCATCATGTGCGGGTAGCGCACGAACACGCTGGGGTTGAACAGGATGCGCAGCCAGGACTCGGGCAGGAAGGTGCCGTCGGGCGCGATGGTGTAGCCGGCCGGGGTCTGCATCCACGAGTTGACCGCGATGATCCAGAAGCCGGACAGCAGGGTGCCGAAGGCGACCAGGCAGGTGGCGGCGAAGTGCAGGCGGGGGCCGACCTTGGTCATGCCGAACAGCATCACGCCGAGGAAGCCGGCCTCCAGGAAGAAGGCGGTGAGCACCTCGTAGCCCATGATCGGGCCGATCACCGGGCCGGCGCGGTCGGAGAAGGCCGACCAGTTGGTGCCGAACTCGTAGGACATGACAAGGCCGGAGACGACGCCCATGGCGAAGCCGATGGAGAAGATCTTCAGCCAGTAGCGGAAGACGTCGAGGTAGACCTGCTTCCCCGTCTTCAGCCACAGGCCTTCCAGCACGGCGAGGTAGCTCGCGAGGCCGATGGAGAAGGCGGGGAAGACGATGTGGAAGCCGACGGTGAAGGCGAACTGCGCCCGGGCCAGGTGGAAGGCGTCGAGGCCGAACATGAAGCCGCTCCTGATGTGGCGGCGGCGCGCCGGCCCGGAGGCGGGGCCTCCGGGGGCGCCTGTGGCCGCCCCTGCGTGGAGGCCCGCTGCGATGCGCGCGGGCCGTGTCCCAGGCCGGGAATATACGCCCGCGGGGCGGGAAATGCGAGGGCGGAGCCTCCCGGAACCCTAACCCAGGTCAAGGTCTGCGGACGCCCGGCCGTCGGCGGGGCCCTGGGCGGCGCCTCTGCCTCGCGTCCTTCGCAGCAGCCGCGCCCGCGGGTACCAGGCGGTGCGGCCGCCCTCCATCCAGCGCCAGTCGGCCGTCGCGGGAAGCACCACGGTGGTGGGCGCGCCCAGGGTGGCGGCGAGGTGGGCGACCATGGTGTCCACGCTGAGCACCTCGTCGCAGGACGCGATCAGGGCGGCGGTGGCGAGCACGTCGCGGTCGTCGTCGCGGGGGTTGGCGAAGCGGGCGTCGGCCTCGGCGCCGGCGGGGCCGCGCTGCAGGCTGACCGGGGTGGCGCCGCGGCACTCCGGGCGGGCCAGCAGCCAGGCGAGCGGCACCGAGCGCGCGGGATCCCAGTCGCCGGCACG
>CAXSER010000528.1:0-2010 GCA_964236315.1 uncultured Acetobacteraceae bacterium
CGCGGGGGATGATGGCGATCGTGTGGCCAAGCGGACGAACGTGACGCCGTCGGGCGGGGCACGGCGAGCGTGGCGCGGCCGGGCGCGAGGCGGCGGAGCGGGGCGGCCGGGTGGCCGCTGCTGGCGCGGATGTCGGGACGCGAGGCGAGGCTCGGCGCGTGGGCACGGCGGCACGGGGCCGCGGCGGCGTTCGCCTACGAGTTCCTGCGCTTCGGCATCAAGCAGGGCTGGGCGTGCCTGTTCGGCGGGCTGCTGCTCGCGATGATCGTGGCGACGCGCCTGGTCTACCCGCACGGGGCGGCGCTGGCCCGCTACGACGCGCTGGCGATCGCGTGCCTGCTGCTGCAGGTGGCGCTGCTGGCGCTGCGGCTGGAGACGTTCGAGGAGGCGAAGGTGATCCTCGCGTTCCACGTCATCGGCACCGCCATGGAGCTGTTCAAGACCTCGGTGGGGTCGTGGCACTACCCCGAGGCAAGCGTGCTCAGGATCGGGGCCGTGCCGCTGTTCTCCGGCTTCATGTACGGCGCGGTGGGCAGCTACATCGCGCGGGTCTGGCGGCTGTTCGACTTCCGCTTCACCCGGCACCCGCCGCTCGTCTGGCTGGCGGCGCTGTCGGTGGGCATCTACGCGAACTTCTTCCTCGACCACTGGGGGATCGACGCCAGGGCGGGGCTCCTGGCCGTGGCGGCGGCGATGTTCCTGCGCACGACGATCCGCTTCCGGGTGTGGGTCGTCCATCGCCGGATGCCGCTGCTGCTCGGCTTCTGCCTGGTGGCGCTGTTCATCTGGTTCGGGGAGAACATCGCAACGGCCGGCGGCGCGTGGCTGTACCCGGCACAGGCGAAGGCATGGACGATGGTGCCGGCGGGCAAGCTCAGCTCGTGGCTGCTGCTGATGCTCGTGTCCTACACGCTGGTCGCGTTCTCGGTGCGGCGGTCGGGCGGGATCGTTGCGTGGACGCCGGCAGACGAGCCGCCGCCGTGACGGAGGTGCGCAGGCGGGCGGTGCGCCAGTTCAGCGCGGCAGGGGTCGTGGTGGCCTGCGGACTGGCGTGGCGGCTGGTTCCGCTGGGGATGCCGCCCGCCTGGGTGAAGTACGGCGGCTCGGTGCTGTGGGGCGCGATGGTGCTGCTGGTCGTGGCGGGCCTGCGGCGCCGGCCGGGCTTCGCGTGGAGCACGCCGCTCGCCGCCGGCCTAGTGGCACTCGGGACCGAGCTCCTCCGGCTGTTCCACGCGCCCGCGCTCGACGCGTTCCGCCTGACGCTGCCGGGGGCGCTGCTGCTCGGGCGGGTGTTCAGCCTGCGCGACCTCGTGGCCTACGGCGCGGGGATCGTGGCCGGGCTTCCGGTGTACGCGGCCACGGTCCGGGGCGGCGCGAGCAAGGAAGGCCGGGCTCTCCCTCCGCCTGCCACTCCAATGGCCCAGGCGGGCCATCGGAACCTTCGGCAGGCGACGCCCGGACCTGCAAAGGGTCCGAGGACCCTTTGATCCCGTTACTTCAAGAGGCCGGTCCAGGGGCGCTGCCCCTGGCGGAGTTTGAGGCAGAGCCTCAACCTTGCTTCCCTGCCTGACTTTCTCAGGGATTCAGCCTACATCCCGGGGATGACCGACACGCCCCTCGCCCTCATCCGCAACTTCTCGATCATCGCGCACATCGACCACGGCAAGTCGACGCTGGCCGACCGGCTGATCCAGGCCTGCGGCGGGCTCACCGACCGCGAGATGACCAACCAGGTCCTCGACAACATGGACATCGAGCGCGAGCGGGGCATCACCATCAAGGCGCAGACCGTGCGCCTCGCCTACAAGGCCCACGACGGGCTGACCTACCAGCTCAACCTGATGGACACGCCCGGGCACGTGGACTTCGCCTACGAGGTCAGCCGGTCGCTGGCGGCGTGCGAGGGGTCGCTGCTGGTGGTCGATGCGTCGCAGGGTGTCGAGGCGCAGACGCTTGCGAACGTGTACCAGGCGCTCGACGCGCACCACGAGATCGTGCCGGTGCTGAACA
>CAXSER010000529.1:0-2007 GCA_964236315.1 uncultured Acetobacteraceae bacterium
CGCGTGCCACCACGCGGATCGCCTCGGCGCGCAGCCGCTGCAGCGCCGCCGCCTGCCCCGCGGACCGCCGCCGCCGCAGCAGGCCCGCCAGCATGGCGCCCCTCACCACCACCAGCCCGACGCCGCGGCTCCTCGGGTCGAACGGCAGCGCCTCCAGGTCGTCGACCTCGATGCCGACGGTGCGCCCGAATCCCTTGAGCACCCGCAGGGCATCCTCCACGCGCGCCTGGTACACGGACCGCGGGAGCTGCGACAGCAGCGGCGTCAGCCTCTGCCGCAGGGCCGGCGGCAGCGCGGAGAGCTGCGCCAGGCACTGGTCGCGCCGGTGGCGCAGGGTCAGCGAGTCGAAGTCCACCGGCACGATCCAGTTCGCCGCCCTGCCGCTCGCGCCCTGCTCCAGCGCCGCCTCGGCGAGGCCCTCGAGACGAAGCCGCGTCGGATCGAAGCCGCGCGTCTCGGCCTCCGGCAGGGTCAGCATCGCAGTGTCCAGGCTGCGCCGCGTCGCATCGGGCAGGTCGATCAGCGCCAGCGGCACCGGCAGGCCCGCGGGCGTCGTCGCGGGAATCGCGATGCATCCTCCCCCGGTGGCCGCCTCCGCGAGGCAGGCGCGGGCCCGCTCCTCCAGGGCGCCGCGGCGCTGCCTCAGCCGCTGCTCGAGCAGCGCGGACAGCGCTCCGCCGGGCTCGGCAAGCTCCGCCTGCGTCACCGGCTGCGGGTCGAGCGCCAGCGTCGTCGCGGCGATCCCGGCGTCGTCCATCTCGCCGAGCAGGCGCGTGCGGATCTCGCGGGTGATGATCGCGGCGCGGACCTCGCTCGCCTGCGCGTCGGCGCCGGCGAAGCAGACCACGAAGCCGGTGCCGTCCGACTGGCGGGAGAAGCTCTCCCCCGGCAGCAGGTGGCGGCGCAGCACGTGGTCGGCCGACGCCATGACCCGCTCGGCCAGGGCCGGCCAGCGTTCGCCCAGCGCCTGACGCACCGCCTCCAGGCCGATCAGGCGGATCCCGCCCGCCAGCGCCACCGGCTGCGACGCGGGCACGGGCACCGGCGCGCGGGCCGGTGCCCGTGCCGGTCCGGACGCCGGTCCGGACGCCGGTCCGGGCGCCGGCTCGTGCGCCGCGGCCGCGTCCGGGGCCGGCAGGGCCGCGACCGGCGTCAGGGTCACGATGCGCAGCCGCCGCAGGTTGCGGTGCTCGAGCAGGTTGCAGTGCAGCCGGACCGGCAGCGCCTCGCCGTCCGGGCGCAGCACGCGCAGCGTCGTGTCGTACGGCAGCCCGTCCGCAAGCTGTCGCTCCCGGCGCGAGACGGCCTCCGGGAGGTCCTCCGGGTGCAGCTGCTTCGAGAGGTCCCGGCCGTCGATGGCCGAGGCCGGCCGGCCGCACAGCGCGTGGAACTGGTGGTTGCTCATGACCACGGCCCCGCTGGTCTCGACCACGGCCATGGCGATCCCGGCCTGGCGGAACGCCTGCGCCAGCAGCCGCTGCATGGCGCCGTCCGCGTCGGCACGCCGGCGTCGCCCGGTGATGTCGCGCCCCAGCAGCACGAACCGCCGCGGCCCCGGGCCCGCGTGCGGGGTCGGCATCAGCCGCAGGCCGATCCAGACCTGGCGCCCCGCCACCTGCACGCCGATCGTCTCCTGCAAAGGCTCGCCCAGGCGCAGCGCGTCCCGCAGCCGCGCCAGCCGCGCCGGATCCCCGTCGTCGCCCGTCAGGAAGTCGGCGGGCGAACCCTCGATCTCCGCCACGCTCCTCCCCAGCGCCTGCGAGAGCGCCGGGTTGGCCGTGACCACCCGCAGCCCGCACGCCACCTCGGCGACCTCCAGCACCGCGACGATGTTGCCCGCCTCGTCCAGGGCATCCAGGATCAGACGCTCGTGGGCCCGCCCGTCCATGTCGCGGGCGACGCCGCCGTCCATCACCGGGGTGCGCCCGGGCGCAGGCGGCGCAGCACCTCCCGCACGCCCGTGCGATCGCCCGCGCGACCGGTCGCACGATCGCCCGCGCGACCGGT